>JBCCWF010000551.1:0-4367 GCA_039194035.1 Cyanobacteria bacterium P01_E01_bin.6
GAAGTTTTCAACTTATTGAATACCCACTGAGTCCCGCCACAGCTATCACAACCAATTGGCTTGGAAAACTCCTCAAAATGACACCGAATAAATTAGGTTTTAGGGCGCGCAATGCGCGCCCTAAACCCTGGTTCATCTGTAAACTTTGCCAAGTGTGACATCCACTGAATAAACTCGATTTTCTTACGGGTCACGTCAGTTAAAAAACGAGATTCTCCTCACGGTTACTGGTTTTTAATCCAAGGTTGAGCATCATCCCACTGAAGAAAATCTTGGAGAAGCGCCTGATATCCCAACGAATTTGGGTGTAGCCCATCAGCAGAGAGGTGCGATCGCCACCATAACTCACCTCGTGATACCCATTCATCAAAAACATCCAGATATGGAATGTTGCGTTGCTCACACGCCAAACGCGTCATATTCTTAAAGCGGCGTTGATCCGAGTGGTTGTAGTACAGGCATCCAGCAAATGGCATACGTGCTGAGTCTACCGGCGTCATACCGACAAATAACACCGGACAAAGGGCACGAGCATGGTCAAGCAGCTGCAGCATTTCATGCTGAAAGACCTCAGAATCAGTGACCAGTCGTCCATCTGCCTTGCCAGCCCGTGCAGAATCATTAATCCCGACAGATAGAACAATGAGGTCAGGCACTTGATTGCGCAATTCACCTCGACAACGAAACTCAGCATCGAGCCGACGAGCAACGTTCTGCACTCCGTCTCCTCGGACGCCTAGGTTATATAGCGCATGTCCTGGGCTGCCGGGTAACATCCAGCGTCGCCGCAGGCGCTCGACCCATCCGCCACCTTCCGGATCTCCAAAACCATAAATAGTGCTATCTCCGACTGCAATCCATCGCAAGGGTCGGATGATGGCAGATGTATTATACGGACGCTGATAGGATTGCGGCGCAATCATTTGCATAAAAGAACCATAAAAATAGTCATAGAAGCCAGCAATTCATACTGCATGCAAGCCTCTTACTTGAAAGGGAATGTATCACTCTGCGGTTTTTTTATCAAATCGATACCTTTCAACACAAAAATACAAGATGTTAGTTATAAGTAGCTAGCCATAATTAAACGTAACCTTGCAAATCCTGCGCTGCCCGCTGCGCGGGCGGCGCAGGATTTGGATTTTGGCTTTAATTATATCCAGGTACGTATCACTGACGCTGCTGCCATTTCTGGTTTCTTGAACTTCAGCAGCATATCGTGAATAAGCCATTGATTCTTTCCTCGTAACCACAGAATGCTCCTCAGTCGTTTCGATGCATTCTTTATCAATCGCATATATTTGTGTCGTTTGATCAAGTTGCCCTGCGCTACAATTAGGAATCACAGAAGACACACCCACACAATTATTTTATGAAGCGACATGCGATCGAGACTGCTCAGCTCATGCGTCGAGCCGAGGATCTAATTAACGCGGCATCGAATCGATATCGTATTACTGTTCAGGTTGCAAACCGAGCACAGCGTCGCCGTTACGAAGAATTTGACAGTGTCGATGACCCAAAAATGAAGCCTGTAATTCGTGCCGTCATTGAGATGTCAGATGAACTAACTCAACCTGAAATTATTGGCGAATAACACATTGTATTTACTTTTGTGAGTATTATGCGATTCCGTCTCCGACACGCATTTCGCAGGCGTTTCTTGCTGATGAGCATTCTTGGAGCTTGCAGTTTGCTGGTTTTGTCTGCTGTATCACCGTCTCATATTGGCTCTGGTTCTTCAGAACACTTAGTTCGCTCTTATCTCTCCCAATCTTTTTTGGCCAAGCCAGCAAGCGCACAACGATTGGGCGTTACTGACATTTCGCAGCGTGTATACGATTCAATTCCTTCGATTCCGCTTGAAAACGAATACATCGAGGCGGAAACCGGAGATGTCGCTGCCAATAATACGCTCGTCAGTCGATTTATTCGGTATCACCTCTATGTTGCTCGTCGTTCGCCTGAATATCGGTTTGACTGGAAAATCAGTCTTGCCGACTATCTTGGCGTGAATGGTTGGATTCGAGCGGCTGAATATCCTGGGGGTAGTGACCTAAGAAGCAATCCGCTAAGCGGCGATGTGGATGCCATACGTCACCTGAATCGATCAGAGAGAGATGCTTTAGTCCAGGAACTTGTTCAACTCTTCTCAACGGAAGGTGGTCGACTCCCCACCTACCTTTCTAGGTAGGTGAACAAATCAAGTTCAGACATGGCGAAACACTTAAAAAGCGGTGATGGTTGGCGGATTGGATTGGATGACGAGTCGGATGTGTATTGCGGACTTGTTGGGGGCGATCGCTGGTCATTTGAACTGACGGCCGCTGAGTTCAAAGACTTTTGTAAGCTCTTGTGCGAGCTCGATGAAACAATCCAGAAGATTTCTAGCGAACTGATGGATGCCGAAAAAATTAGCTGTGCAGCTGAGAGCAACAGCATTTGGCTAGAAGCAGACGGATATCCATATGCCTATGATTTGCATATCATCACACAGCATGGTAGGCGCGTCGAAGGCTTCTGGCCAGCAGAAAGTGTTCCAGGACTGATTCAGGCAAGTCAAGTTCTCCGTATTTTTTGACTTCCTGGCTTCGCACTATTTGATCAGCTCTGTATCTAGACATTCTGCCAGCGTCGTTCTTTAAGGAATATGTCTTGGGATCTATGCAACCCTAGAAGGTAAACCATCCGAAGAATCGCCACTCGCTTGTCCAGGGTAGTCTAATAAGGTTTGCCCTTTAACTTCAGTGAGGTAAATAAACTCACTAAATTGTCTTGCTAATTCAGGATTTCTCCAACCTTTCTCAGTTTCCTCCTGAATAATCTGGATGGAATCTTCGGGAGTAAATGCTGCTTTATAGGGGCGTTCACTTGTCAACGCATCATAAATATCAATAATCTGAAAAATTTGAGCTAGGTATGGAATGCTATCACCAACTAGCCCATCAGGATACCCTGAACCGTCCCACCGTTCATGATGATGACGAATAATCGGTAGAACACCACGCATGGTTCTCAGCGGTTTACATATTTCTTCGCCAATCACGACATGCTTGCGCATGATGACCCATTCTTCTGGGGTCAGACGTCCCCTCTTTAAAAGAATAGAATCGGGGATCCCTACTTTCCCAATATCGTGGAGATACCCACCCCACATTAAATTGCGAATCGCAGATCGAGGCAACTTCAAAAACTTTCCAAAGGACTCGCCTCTCTGAACAAGTCGCTCGCAGTGGTCACCGGTATTCGGATCTCGACTCTCAATTGTTCTTGCAATAGATAAAAGCGCTTGCTCTGCATGATCCAAATCTTCATTTAAGCGCTTTTGCTGCACCAGTGATTTAACGCGGGCAGAAAGTTCTAGCTGGTCAAATGGCTTCGTTAAGAAATCGTCGCCTCCAGCTTCGATGCCTCGAAGGCGAGACCGTCGATCATTCAGTGCGGTGATGAAGATGACGGGAATAAGCCGGGTATGCTCGTCTTTTTTGAGTTGGCGACAGACTTCAAAACCATCCATACCTGGCATCATTACATCTAACAGAATTAGGTCAGGTGCAAGATGAAGTACATTATCTAATGCAATAAGGCCACTTTCAGCCTCGGCAACGTCATACCCCTCAACCGATAACAATGCAACAGCAGTCATACGGCTCGACGGGTGATCATCGACGACAAGGATGCGTGGACGTTCTGGATCAAACTGATTCACAATAAAAACACTTTTATCCTTCCTTCAAAGGAGAGCCGAATCATTATTAATTACTAGGACGATATGCAGATACCCTGCCAGAAAATATACACCCTATCTCTCCAGTAATCACCAGTATCGGATCAAAAATAAAGGCTCGAAATCAGGCTTTTTACTGAGATTTCTCATCGTGACTTGCGGTGATCTCCGAACAATAAGGATTACTATTATCGCCTTTAGTGATCTCGTAACTTCGCCTTTAAATTGTAGAGTGTAGACTCAGAGCGGTTTTGTTTATTCGCTTCAAATCTAACTTAATCCTTATTTTAGAATAAAGGACGCCTTATGTGAGTTGATCGCTGAAATGACGTAGATACGTCGAAACTGTCCAATCTCCAGATTTTGATGCTAGCTGAAACCCTTTATATATAAGGGCTTAATTTAACTCACATAATGCGTAAAGGATATGAAGGAATAGGGGGTCTGTTGGATACTTGTCCAATATTTTCCCAAGCATAAAAATTAATGAAGCTGACTTCATGTTCTCTTAGGTTTTTTAATTTTTTGGCTCGTTTAGTCGTGAATAAGTAGATAGCCATAATTAAACATAACCTTCCAAATCCTGTGCGCCTGCGCAGCGGGCGACACAGGATTTGGAAGGTTATGTTTAATTACTTCC
>JBCCWF010000552.1:0-4357 GCA_039194035.1 Cyanobacteria bacterium P01_E01_bin.6
AACTTTTTCCGGTCGATTTCAAGCAAATGTACTACTGGCTAGACCCGCGTATTCTCGTTGAAAATTTGATGATTCCCGATAAAATTTCTTTTTAAGAAGAACAAGTTTTCGGGGTTTCAAGAGTTTTCTGCACCACTAAGGCTTTTACACTCACATCCAGGCTTCAGGAAATGCTATTGAACCGGAAAACCGACAAGTCTAGACCAGACGATTTGGTTTTTCCATCAAAGCAGGGAAATCATATTGATGACCACAACTTCAGGAACCGCGCCTGGAAATCAATTTTAGAAAAGCTAAATATCACATATCGTAAGCCATACAACACAAGGCATAGTTTTGTGTCTCATGCCGCAGCTTTAGGGATGGGAATTGCTGACATTGCAGAAATAACCGGACACTCTGAACGAACGCTATTAGAGAATTACATGGGAAGTGTGAAAGGCAAAGTAGTGCTGCCAGAAATCCTAAAAGATTAGGATGCTGTGCTCAAGCTTGCTCTGCGAGGTAGAAACTTGATCTATTTAAGAGTCAACGACTCTCTCTTTCGCCAATGTTCGAGAAATTTCTGATGAGCATCATCACAATTCCAATTGATTAGTTTATTCCGAAAAGTTGGCAAGATATATCTCACAGAACTTTCTATCTTTATATAATGAATGTCCTCTAAAAGAACTCCATCCCGTTTCCACATTTGAACTTTTCTCGTGGAAACGTTGGCGAGTCTTGCCGCTTCTTCTTCTGTCATAAACTCAGGAATGGAGTTGGATAGAATGGTGTCTTTCATAAGAGCAATCAATCCATCAATGAAAGGTCTGACGCTCTCAAAAGATTCTGATACTTTAGTCATTGATTCCCTCCGCAGTTTGCAATTCATGTACAGGTAAAAGCTTCGCTATCGTTCGCTCTAATGCACCCTTCTGATCTGGAGTAATCGTTCGATAGAGCATCTGAATTTGAACTTTGTCGTTGGGGGATGGCGCGATCGCTAGCAGTAGGGATTCAATGTTCACGGCTCAACCTCCTCAAATTCCCTTGGTGTACTACCTTTCTTTACTTGCTAACCAAAACCTTTAGGCTTTGATCGTGGATGCTTGAGCTTAATTCCTGCCTTCTGTAATCGCCTGATGAATCCGATTTCTTGTTCAAGAGTAGGAGAAGTGAATTTTGTCTCAGTTCTCTCTGCGATCGCCGCCGCCGCCCCGGCAATTTCTTCACGAGTGTCAGCTTCAACAAGGCAGACACGGCGATCGCCAGATGTGTGAAGCAGAAGTTCGTGCTTCCCCCCTTCGTTGTTAAGGCAAATTTCAATTCCTACTGGTGTTTCACTGTTGAGCGGTGGATCAAAAAACGTGATCATATAAACCTCACTGTTGTTTCAGAAAATTCTTATACATGGTTTCTTACACTGTCATCTGCTCGTAAAAGTGAACTAAAAATGATGAGCCAAGAACTAAACAAGTCCTGCATCTTCTGGGCTTGTTGTTAGCATCGTTGGGGATATACTCTGACTCAAAACAACAAGATAAATACCTCCACCATTGTTTAATCGCTCTAGATCTTCTGGTGTTGGGAGCCAGCAACTAATAACCCCTTTCTGCCCATCTTCATAAACGCAATCAACCACGCGCAGCCCTGAAAACTCATGCTGCTTTCCTTGTGGTGGACTTACGACTCGTTCTTGTGGATGAAATGTTGTTGGATACATGTTATTTCCTCGCAAATGCTGTAAATCTATCTTTCAAAATGGTGCTATTTCATTTCCCCAGGCGTGCCACCCTGGGGTCGTATTTCGTGCAAAAATCTCAATTCTCGGAACATTGCCCATGAGCTGAACAAGGCGATCGCGCACTTCATCAGGCTTCTGTGAATGCGCCCTGCGTTCCGACTGAATAAACTGCCGGACACTAGCACTTACGCGCTTTGGCTTACCCTTGACGGCAAACAAGCAATCTTCGGTATTCGCTCGGGTATAGCTGCCCATGCCGATAAGGTGTTTCCTGTTCTTGCTCACCTTTTCCCAGGTGAAGCCTTTCATCGTTTTGAAGGTGAAACCCCAAGCGGCTGCCACCCTAAGCGCTTCTTGGGGCATTGGCGGCACCCACCACATCGCCAACAGGCAGTCATCAGCGGCGATCTCATTTACTGGTAGTGCGCAAATCGACTCCAGATCCATCACATCGTACTTGTGAGATGCCCCTCGCTTACCCGCGTTGCACTTGTCGCGGTATGTCCATGGGGGATCTGCGTAGATAATGTTGTACTTGCCGTTTGGAAAGGAATGAGTCACTGTTCAACCTCCATCACGGATTGAATAAAGGCGATCGCCAATGGCGCTACGATTGCGTTTCCGTATCCTTTGATGCGCATCGTTTTTGCTTCCGCTGTCGCTTCTGTCTGTATGCAAGAATCGCCGCCTCGCACCAGATCGGGGGCAATCCCATCAACCAGCGGGGAAATGCCGGATTTAATTGGCCTTTGCTTGCTGTCTGTGAATTGCAGCCAGTCGCATTCATCCCAGAATCCGCCGAAAGAATCGCAACGTCTTTCAAGTCCATTCGGTAACTGCCCATTTTGCCGGGATCTCTGTTCCCGTCCTTCTTCAATCTGCCTGCTCTCCCCTTCCCAGATGCATCGATCGCCTGTGGTGTTGGGTAATGGCAAGGATCGACAACCATTCCAGCCTGATCGTTCAAGTTCAGTGTCCACCCACAAGTTTCCTTCCGCTTCCAACGCTTCGACTCTGGAAGATCCGGAGACCTGTAATCCCTGCACTGAGGAGTTGCCCACGAGCTGATTGTCATGAGCGATCGCCCTCCTTCCCGGTTCGCTCCGTCTACCTTTTCCGATGCTTTCGGAGTTGGCCAATGGGCTAGCAACCCCGCATAGTGAGGCATGTGCACTTGCCTCCCTGAGCGGAAATTGTTCAGAGCATTGGATGGATGATGTTTCAGGTCTTGAACCGTTGGAGTTGGCCACCCAAAACAATCGCTGTCGGATGTGCGGCGCACCGATGCCCGCAGCGCATAGATCGAACGCAGTTGCGGCGTAGTTCTCTCCTTCCAAATCAGATTGAACAATATCCCACCATGCAAGCCCATCCTTGGAGCTAACTTGCTCACCAATAATTGTTTCAGGTCGCAACTGGCAGATGTGCCAAAACATTGCCCACCAGAGATCCCGCTCATCGTCAGCCCCTTTTCTTTTGCCTGCGCTGGAGAAAGGTTGACATGGGCACGATCCGGTGACAACGGGTTTGTCGTCTGGCCATCCTGCGCATCGGAGGGCGTAAGACCAGACTCCAATGCCTGCGAAGAAGTGCTGCTGAGTGTAAGACCTAAGGTCAATTGAAGGGACATCTACAATACTCCTTTCATCTACGTCACCAGGGGCGATCGCCTCTAACTTAACTAGCTGCCGCAGCCATTCAGCGGCGCTTGGATCATTCTCGTTGTAGTAGGCGCTCATCGATCGCCCTCCCCCACGTAATCCTTCACGAATTCCCAGGTAATCAGGGCGCTTTCATGCCCTTCTCCATAGGTAAAATGCTTATCGCGATTAACACGCTCAAACGTTTCAAGAGCACCTTGCAGAACCTCAACTCCAATGCAGTGCTGAGATGGATTAAACCATCCAAAATCACCCAGCAGACGGTAAATTGGAATATTCCAAAAGAGGAACCAATCAATGAGGCTCACGAGCCTATCCATGCCATCGATTTCTTCAGGCCACTCATCTATGTCGCACATTTCGTACGTACTCTGAAGAAACCCCTCTGCCACTTCATTCGCGAAATATTCAGCAGTTATCGGAAATCTACCAAACCTCTCCTCTAAATACTCCTCAAAAATCCGAACACATAAATCTTCTGTGCTAATTACATGGCCACGTACCACTTCGTTTGCGTAGCACATCTTGACTGGATAGTCACATGGTTCTAGCTCATACTCTTCGTGCAAACCGTAAATGCATTCTTCCAATGAATAGTAGAAAGAATTCATGCAAAACATTGGCTGATCTTTAATGTCAGTACTACTCATCAATCGCCCTCCCTTTCGTCAAAATCTTCCACATCAGAAACCCTGACGATGGCGCAAACACCAATAACCGCGCCCAGAAATAACAATACGAAGAACGCTAAAACTATTGCTATGGTCATGGCTTCTCCTTCCAGTGCGCTAACATCTCGGGCTCAGCGGCCTCATCCGCGATCGCCCCATCAAAGAAGCGAGCGAATCGATCCACTGCCTGTTCAAAAAACTCACAATGTTCTAGGGGTATTCTTACTCCGATGCATTTGTTGCCATCCGTGACGATGAACTGGTCAAGCTCTTCATCAAAGCGAATGTGAATGAACACA
>JBCCWF010000553.1:0-4352 GCA_039194035.1 Cyanobacteria bacterium P01_E01_bin.6
TCTTCGTATTTATACTTTTTTTGCAAAATTTCACAAAACTCAACCTAATAAATATGGTTTGGGGGCGCGCTAAACGCGCCCCCCAAACCCTTATTCCTCTGTAAAATTTGCCAAGTCGTGTTTAGACAATCTGGAGATGATCAAGATAGTAGGAAAAGGCTGAAGCTATATCACAATGCGTATTCTGCTTGTTGATGATGAGGTAGAACTAACAGACGCCCTCAAGCATCTTTTTACGCGGGAAGGCTACAACGTCGATATCGCCCATGACGGGGCGAGTGGGCGTTCACTCGCCTTGACCAACACGTATGAGTTATTGATCCTAGATTGGATGTTGCCTGAAATAAGTGGATTAGAACTATGTCGGTTCCTTCGCTCAAACGGACATGCAACTCCTGTTCTCTTTTTGACTGCAAAAGATACCGTCGATGATCGAGTAGACGGGTTAGATGCTGGAGCAGACGATTATTTGATTAAGCCCTTTGAGCTGAAGGAACTGTTGGCACGAGTCCGTGCCTTGCTTCGCCGTCCACCCAGTCTGCAAGTACCTGACGGTGAATCTCGATTGACCGTTGAAGGAATTGAACTAGATGAAGCAAATCAGTTGGCCTATCGGGGCGATCGCCCCATTGAACTTTCCGAGAAGGAAAGTCAACTTTTAGCATTTCTCATGCAGCACCCTAATCAATTGCTGACACACGAAGAATTGACTCAAGCTCTCTGGGCAACAGAGCCAAAACCAAGCAGTAATGCACTGGTCGCCCAAATTCGATTACTAAGACGCAAAATCGAGGCCCAACATGAACCGCAGTTGATTCACACGGTATATGGAAAGGGGTATCGATTTGGGTTGATTACAACTGGATCACGATGACCCACATCCATCAGATTCGATTCAGAGGTGTGTCATCCTATCCATTTTTAAGTGACCTGCGATTTTAGGCGACAAAAAGCCTTTCAGGAGAAGCGTTCTGCCGGAGTCGCCAAGTTCCTAAACTGAGTAAACTGCGGATCAAATAGCAGCTTCACGGTACCGACCGGCCCATTTCGATGCTTCGTAATAATCACTTCTGCAATGCCGCGATCCGGGGTATCTGGATTGTAGTACTCATCCCGGTAGAGCATCACAATCAGGTCTGCGTCTTGCTCGATAGAACCTGATTCTCTTAAGTCAGACATCATTGGGCGCTTATTTGTCCGAGATTCAACACCACGACTGAGCTGAGACAAAGCCATAATCGGCACGTTCAATTCGCGGGCTAATCCTTTGAGCGATCGCGTCACCCGTGACAGTTCTTGTACTCGGTTTTCACTACCGCTACCCTCCATCAACTGAAGATAGTCAATGAGGATGAGGCCGATGGCTCCTCCCTGTTCAGCTTGCAGGCGTCTTCCCTTTGACCGAATTTCATTGACAGAGATATTAGGCGTGTCGTCGATGAAAATAGGGAGCTGAGAGAGATTGCTGATGGCATGGCCTAAGGGGCCCCACTCATGTTGGCTAATGCGGCCACTGCGCAAGCGACCACTTTCAATTTTTGCCTCAGCCGACAACAGACGATAGACAAGCTGCTCTTTAGACATTTCCAAACTAAATACTGCAACTGGAAGCTTATTCGGGCCTCCTGCAATATGTCGGGCAATATTGAGTACAAAACTAGTCTTTCCCATCGCCGGACGTCCTGCCGTAATAATGAGGTCAGACCGCTGGAACCCTTGGGTCATCGCATCAAGATCATAAAACCCACAAGGAATACCTGGCAACGCAACGCCTTCTGCACGATTTTCAATATCTGCAAAAGTTGAAATCAAAATATCTGAGGTTGCGACTAAACCCTGCTTTGGCCGATCTTGTGTGATGGCAAAAATAGTTTGTTCTGACTGATCAAGAACACTTTCAATCGTGGAGCTTGTCTCGTACCCAAGTTGAGCAATATGTGTTCCAGATTGAATCAGTTTTCGACGTAGGTACTTATCCATGACCAGCTGTGCATACTGGTCAATGTTTACAGCGGTAATCGTTCTGTCGACCAGCTGCACAAGGCGATTCTGCCCGCCGACTTTTTCCAATAGATTGCGATCGCCCAGCCACGTCGTTACACTCATCAAGTCAGTGGGTTGCCCTTGACTATGCAGTGCAATAGCTGCTTCATAGATATTTTGATGGGCATTAATGTAAAAAGCCTCAGCTTGAAGAACCTCAAGCACACGTCCAATGGCTTCTGGATCAAGCAGTATTCCCCCTAAAATTGCTTCCTCTGCTTCAATATTTTGAGGAGGGAGGCGATCGCTATAGGTTTGAAAAACGGGTTCATAGACCATCAGAGGAACACCTCAGACACATGTGCGCAGATTTAGACAGCAATCATACAACTTTCTCCCATGGTAATGGTTCATTGGACTGAGAACTGCACTGAATATTTAAATAAACACTACAAAAGGGGGCCATACAAACCAATCCCCCTACATATGACGTATTCATATGTACTACATAGTTATTATCTGCGTACACGACTTGTCAAAGTTTGCAAGTTCATAACGAAGAAATGAGCGATTATGACCCGCGACGCGGGTCATAATCGCTCATTTCTTCGTAAACTTTGCCCAATCGCGTGTGTAAACAAAAGGGATTTTCACCATGTTCTGTTCAATAGCTAGACGAGACTGGAACAAGGCTAATTGAGATAATCAATCGTATCCAGTCTTTGACCACTCCTTTATTCAAAAAGTGGACGATGCTTTTATCATGCATCGTCCACTTGATTGATCATGCTACTCAAGGCTAATCAGTAATTAACTCACTCAGACGATAGCAGCGAAAGACTATTCAAGTACCAAGCCCCTTAAAGAGCAGCAACGTGAACCTCAATTTCTGCGGTCACATCAGCATGAAGCTTGACTTGAACCTTGTAGAAGCCCAATTTATTAATGTCAGGAACAGTAATGTTGTGACGATCAACGTCTTGACTCGTTACCTCTAGTATTGAATCTGCAACTTCACGATCGGTCACTGTACCAAAGATGGCTTCTTCCTCACCAACCTGCTTACGAATTGTGAGCCGACCAATGGTTTCTAATGCTGTTTTTTGAGCCTCTGCTTGGCGTTTAATGTCAATGATGCGCTGACGCTCTTCTTCTCGACGACGCTCTACTTGCTTCAAAATGCCAGGGGTCGTGCGGACAGCCTTGCCATTTGGGATTAAGTAGTTACGAGCATAACCTGGAGCAACTTCTACCAAGTCGCCATTCTGCCCAAGTTTACGAATATCTTCTCTAAGAACGACCTGTAAACGCTTTGCCATTAGTCTTAATCCAGCCTTCTTCAATCACTTCAGCAATACTCTGTCTTCACCAGGAAAAATCGTAATCCCCAGACAAGTGATCATATCTGATGACGTTGGTTCGTGACAACCGTCTGTCGTAAGCAAATCATGTGTAATGACATTTCTTACATACCCAATGAGAAATTCATGCACCCCTCTAACACTTGCAACGCAATGGTCACATCAATAAAATAAATCAGCATAAATTACACCAGCCAGTATATCAATCAGCCAGTTATAGAGGATCATAAAGTAAACCGGGAGTATTTAAGCCGTTATAGACAGATACGCCACTGATTAGAAGCACTTACTTAGAAGAGATCTTTCATACCGCGAATTTTGGCAAAACATCGAACAGGGTCGCTCGTTTTTGCGATCGCCATCACGTCCGGCTGATCCCACCGCAAAAACGGATTGGTTTCCTTTTCAGTCGATAGCATAGACGGAACGGTTGGTTGGTTTTGTCGTCGAGCTATTTGCACATCGCGATATCTGTGCGCTAATGCCGTATTTGTTGGCTCGACGGTCATAGCAAACTCGAGATTTTTAAGCGTATATTCGTGCGCACACCAAATTCGAGTTGAATCTGGAAGCTGGCGAATCTTTTGGAGAGACTCCACCATTTGCTGAGGCGTGCCCTCCAACAAGCGGCCACACCCTCCAGCAAACAGCGTATCTCCACACAATAAATCTCCAGCGTCAGAACTATCTTCACTATCTTCCAAAACAGGTTCAAAATAGTACGCAATATGGGCTCGGGTATGACCTGGAACAAAAAGAACCCGCCCTATGTATCCTGAGAATTCAACCGTATCCCCGTCTGCCAGAAACACAGATTGATGAGGGATTCTTCCTCGATCCTGCTCTCCACCGTAAACAACTGCACTCGGAAATTGACTGAGTAACTCCGTATTTCCTCCTACATGATCACCATGATGATGAGTATTGAAAATAGCGACCAAGGAGGCATTTAACTGTTTCAACAAATGAATTACTGGCAATGCATCAGCCGGATCAACAACAGCAGCA
>JBCCWF010000554.1:0-4338 GCA_039194035.1 Cyanobacteria bacterium P01_E01_bin.6
GCGGCGGGCTAAGCCCGCCGCCCCTCTATTGGTACTTTATTTTCTAGCAAGTCCCTAACTATCTTCAACAAGAAGCGGGGTGTTGCATTACAGCACCCCGCTTCTTGTTGAAATGATTCCGCTGGAGATGACGCTCTAGATTGCGGCAAAAAATTCTTTCGATTTGACTGGATCAGGGTTCATGGTCTTGTCGCCAGGCTGCCAACCGGCCGGACAAACTTCATCAGGATGAGACTGAACATATTGAATTGCCTGCAGTGTGCGGATAGTTTCGTCAACGCTGCGGCCAAACGACAAGTTGTTGATGGTTGCATGCTGAACCACCCCTTCTTTGTCAATAATGAACAATCCACGCAGGGCGACACCGGCTTCGGGTTCTAACACGTTATATGCTGTACTGATTTCTTTCTTGATGTCTGCCACGAGGGGATAGTTAAGGTCTCCAACACCGCCTGATTTACGGTCGGTCTGAATCCATGCGAGGTGGGAGAACTCGCTATCGACAGATACGCCGAGCACTTCGGTGCCAAGCGCACTGAATTCTTCGTAGCGATCGCTAAATGCCGTAATTTCAGTTGGGCACACGAAGGTGAAATCGAGGGGGTAGAAAAACAGAACGACGTACTTACCTCGATAGTCAGACAATTTTACTGTCTTAAACTCTTGGTCATACACAGCCGTGGCTGTAAAGTCGGGCGCAGCTTGACCCACCCGAAGGCATCCTTCCATTGTCATGTATTCTCCTTGTGTAGACGTGAGGAAATCCTGTTTCATTGCTGGGCGATCGCCCCATAGAACTTAACACGTGCCCTTTTTATGACCGCGCCATCTTCGTCTATGTTGGTCTCAATCGCTTTCACTACGAAGAAATGCTAAAACAATAGCATGACCTTAATCATAGCGACTCTGGGTGTCACTTAAACTCTCTGCAAAAAGTAGTTACAACTCAGAACTCAATCCGTGGGCTTTCGCTGAGTGGATATGCTGTTGAAGTGCTCCATATACCTGAGCCAAGTCATTCAGTTGGTAGTGAGCATTGAGGCCACTGGGATTGGGCAAGACCCAGACAGTAGATTGATGGAAAGCGTTGGGCTGTTGACCCATCACGGCCTTCGGCTGATGAAAAGCTGTGCGGTACGCACCAATGCCCAAGATTGCCAGTACCGTTGGCTGATAATGCCGAATCTTTTCTCCTAGTGAGTGATTGCCTGCAATCAAGTCTTCTTTTGACAGTTCATCTGCCCGTGCTGTGGCGCGATCGCATATATTCGTCATGCCTAAGCCCAGCGATAGCAAGGTCTGATCGTCGGATGGGTCGAAGATATGGGGGGTGAATCCTGCTGCGTGAAGGGTTTTCCAGAGTCGGTTGCCAGGACGAGCGAAGTGATGCCCGACAGCCGCGCTGTAGATGCTGGGATTGATACCACAAAACAGGACATTGAGGTGAGGTGCGATGATGTCTGGGACGGTTGTTCCGTAGGCGGCTTGGATGTCAGCTTTGGTTGGTTTGGGGTATGAAGGCATCGAAAGATATTGTTTTTTGGGAGGAGCGATCGCCCTCTTTCATCCTACTAAACAGGGCCTACTAAGTTGCCCGCAGTCCCTCCCTCCATCTCTATCCACGGCTCAACGAACAGGCAGAGAAAGCTGACGCATGGGCAACCCCGCGCGAAAGGGCGATCGCCCATGTCAGAGACCAGTCTGATGCCCCATCCGCATTCTTCCTATGGACTATGGACGATTTGCATCCATAGACTATTCGATGTTGGTAGAAATTTTCTTGTAAGAAGGCGATGTTGAATAGGCAGGGTAAGACGCGCAGGCAGGCGGCTATAGAAAAAAAACTCTGGATGAGACTGGCTGAGATCCAACAAGAGTCACAGCCTGCAGATGTACTATCGATCTACCAATCCGCCATTGAACCGCTGATTAACCAGAGCAATAATGAGGCCTATGCGAATGCAGTCGATTTGCTGCTCACGGTTCAGTCGTTGATGAAACGACTCGATCAGCAATCTGACTTTGACCAGTTTCTGGGCTTTCTCAAACCAACCCATAAACGCAAACACAATTTTATGAGCCTTTTAAAGAGCCGCGGCCTAGCACAGTAACCTAGTGGCTTACGCCTCGTCCTTCTTCTTGATACTCATGGTCTTTCATCAGTCTGATGCGCCTCTCGAATTTCTCCGTGCCAAAACTGCGTTCATCTGCGATATGGATAGCGTTATCTATCACGGAAACCGCCTCCTCCCTGGAGTCCCACAATTTTTGGACTGGCTGAAAGCCCACGACAAGCAATTCCTGTTTCTCACCAATAGCAGCGAGCGATCGCCCCGCGAACTCAAAGAAAAGCTCAATCGCCTCGGCGTCGAGGTTTCTGTAGACAACTTCTATACCAGTGCCCTCGCGACCGCTGCCTTTTTGGCACAGCAGCATCCCGACGGCAGCGCATTCGTCATTGGCGAAGCGGGTCTCATCAACGCCATCTACGACGCGGGACTTTCTATGAACGATACGTCCCCCGACTATGTAGTAGTCGGCGATACCCGAGGCTATAGCTTCGAGAAGATTGAACATGCCTGTTTCCTCGTGCAAAAAGGCGCAAAACTCATTGGCACCAATCCTGACATGACGGGACCATCGGAGAAAGGCATCATCCCCGCCACAGGAGCACTGATGACTCCGATTGAACTTGCCACAGGCTCAAAAGCATATTACGTGGGCAAACCCAATCCCCTGATGATGCGGCACGCCCTCAAGAAATTGGGGTATCGTCGCGAAGAAACAGCGATCATTGGCGATCGCATGGATACCGACATCATTGCAGGCATCGAATCGGAAATTGAAACCGTACTGGTGCTCAGCGGCGTCACAACGTTAGACGAGCTCCAGTCCTTTGCCTATCGCCCCAGTTATGTGTTGAATGGCGTCGGAGATATCCCCCCTAGCTCTCCCTAGCCCTTGAGCCGCGACATCATTCACACAACCTCACGAGCGATTGCAACGAGCGATCGTAACAAGCGGCCAGAAGAATCAATACCTGCGGAATTTCGTCAGTTCAATCGGTAGACTCTTGCAGAGATCTGCATTAATGGTGACGACTCGCATATGGAAAAGAACTCATCGCCTTCCTGTCTCAGCTCATGCTTGGGAAGTTTGCTCCTTGGGGCGATCGCCCTCCTCGGCCTCGTTTCCTACGGAACCTCATGGTACGGGTGGCCAATTTATTTAGAGTTGTTTTCCCATTTCCAAGTGCAGTACCTGATACTTGCCCTTGTTCTGTTGGGATTATTAGTCCTGCTTCGCCGCAAAAGCTTCACGCTCATCGGATTATTTCTCTGTACGCTGCTGGTGATACCTGTGGTGTCTTGGTATGTTCCTCCACAGCGATTGCTCACAGCTTCATCAGAGACCGATCTTCGAGTACTTGTGGCCAACATCAACACCCAAAACACTAGCTACGACAAAGTGATAGAAATGGTACGCTCCGAGAAACCAGATGTAGCCGTAATGATAGAGGTCAATCAAACCTGGCAAGAGGCATTGGATTCCCTATCCGACATCCTTCCCTATTCCTCTGGACAGCCCCATTCTTCTAATTTCGGGCTGCTAGTCTACAGCAACATTCCATTGAACAACACTCAAATCCAGTTCTTTGGTACGGAGAACATTCCCAGTGTCGTGACGCAGTTCGCTGTTCAGAATCAGCCGATTACGATGGTTGCGACGCATCCACTGCCTCCCGTCAAACCTCAGGCTTTTCAATCTCGAAATCGCCAATTCGATCTCATCACTCAATACTTAGAATCAGTGGGCGATCGCGTCATTCTGGCAGGTGATTTGAACGCGAGCATGTGGTCGCCCTACTACCGTCGTTTGGAAAATCGCACCGGACTGCGAAATGCACGAGAAGGATTTGGCATTCTCCCCACCTGGCCCACATCCAACATCTATCAACCAATCCCAGGCTGGATAACGTCGCTGTTCCTCATCCCCATTGACCACTGCTTAATCAGCACAGGATGGGACGTAACGAACATTCACACTGGAGCAGCAACCGACTCTGATCATCGTTCACTGGTTGTTGATTTGAAAATCACCCATGATTGACCTTGTTCATATCGGCACGATTTAGTGCCGCCTAGACTGATAGCGGACTAGATTGATAGCACACTAAGGGATCTGCAAATAAAAAAGATACACGACTTGGCAAAGTTCGGGGAATCGGGTAAACGGGATAGTCACAGACGATTGAAATGCGGGATGATTCTCACAGCAGAGTCATATAGCCGGACAACCATGCTTCCATTTGTTGGCATACCCCCTACGATTCAAGCC
>JBCCWF010000555.1:0-4319 GCA_039194035.1 Cyanobacteria bacterium P01_E01_bin.6
GCACAGGATTTGGGGTTTTGGTTTTAATTTCGTCCAGGGACTTACTTTATTTTCGAGCAACCACATCAGTATCTGTAATTTTCCCTGTGGGAAAATTACAGATACTGATGTGGTTGTGGTTTAGGTTGAGTAGAGGCCAATGGATTAAAGACGTCCGATGATTATATTTTTGCCTCATCATGACATGATTGAGAGAGTTCTAGTCGAAGGTTCAGCCATATAAAAATCCGGCATTTGTGCGCGCGGGCTTTATAATCTTATTAAGATTTCTTAACAATTTTCCACTTCACCTATGACTCCCGCAATCTGCCTTCAGAACGTCCACAAAGTCTACAACAACTCGGCAGTTGTCAATGATTTGACATTCACGATTTCAGCGGGTGAAGTATTTGGGCTGCTTGGGCCAAACGGGGCCGGGAAGTCAACCACAATTCGTATGTTGACGACGCTGACGCAACCAACCCAAGGCGACATTGTTGTCGCTGGTTACGATGTCGTGCGGCAGCCTTTTTGGGTCAAGCAAAAAATTGGCGTTGTCCTTCAGCAAACAAGTGTGGACATCGATCTCACAGTTTGGGAAAACATGGAATTTCATGGGCGCATGCACCATATTCCGAATCCTCGTCGGCAAAAGGAAATTAGTCGATGGCTCGACTATGTTGAATTGGTTGATCGCCGAGATGATTTAGTGAAAACTTTATCGGGTGGGATGAAGCGGCGCTTGCAGATTGCACGTGCGTTGTTGCATCAGCCTCAAATTTTGTTTCTCGATGAGCCTACGGTTGGACTTGATCCACAAACTCGTCGCCGTATGTGGGAAATCATAAAGGGGCTTAATCAGCAGGGTATGACATTATTGCTGACAACCCATTACATGGAAGAGGTTGAGTATCTATGCGATCGCATCGGCATTATGGATGCAGGCAAATTAATCGAGGTCGGCACCTTAGATGAACTGCGCCAGTCTCATGGCAAGGGGTTGATGATGAAGCAAGTGGGCGATCGCTGGGAGTATGTCTTTTTCCCAACACTTGAAGATGCAGAACATCATCTAATGCAGCAATCAGATAAAACCGGACTCATGGTGCGAGCATCCAACTTAGAAGATATCTTCGTAGAATTAACAGGGCGAAACCTGGATTAAGCCATAGGATTGGATTGATCAATAAGGGACTTGCAAATGATGTGCCGCCCACGCAGCGGGCGGCACATCATTTAGTGGTTTGGTTTTATGTCGTTCGGCTACTTAACATAGCAATCGGAACGGTGCACGAGGCGATGTCCAAGGATGTAACTGACAGCCCAGTTGCAACCACATTGTCAAGATGGGTTATGGTAGTACGTTAGTGACTGCATTACTCTAACAATTCACCTGGGATTGTAATGTTAAGCGCTGTTTTACTTGGCGTGTATTTTTTGATTGATCTATGTTCAGATAACGCGTTCCTTATTAGCTTGTATGTCTCTTCCAACAACCATAGAGGCGATTCTTTATTTAAAGGGGCAGCCTCTAAAAATTGGCAAGATTGCTGAATATGCAGGATGCGATCGCAAAACTGCAGAGGAAGGGCTGATGGAGCTGTTATCAGACTATGCCCATCGCAATAGTGCATTGGAGATTACTGAATCACCAGATGGGTATTGTTTACAGTTGAAGAATGATTATAGCGGATTAGTAGAAACCCTAATTCCATTAGATCTAAGTGTTGCAACCTTGCGAACCTTGGCAGCGATCGCATTGAAAGGGCCATTGGCTCAAACAACGTTGATTGAGCTGCGTGGGTCAGGTGCCTATCACCATGTGCATGATTTAGTCATCTTAGGACTTGTTCGCAAGCGACGACAATCCAA
This sequence comes from Cyanobacteria bacterium P01_E01_bin.6, assembly GCA_039194035.1. Taxonomy (GTDB): domain Bacteria; phylum Cyanobacteriota; class Cyanobacteriia; order CAKZMO01; family CAKZMO01; genus JBCCWF01. The sequence continues at coordinate 1,852 of JBCCWF010000555.1, forward strand.
TGGACGCTCATTTTGGTTGCAGGTGACCGATAAGTTCTACCAATATTTCCAGATGAATGATTTGCCTCAACCGTTCGACAAATCTGCGTAATCATCGCGGTTTGTATCATAGTTTCTAGAAATGCTTGTTAGGGATTCGGAATTTTTACTCAGGAAGCCATTTTCCCAATGAGCAAGTATAAATGTAACAATAGGATATAGATTAGAAAATAAAGCTTATGGTTTTTCCTCCAAACAGTACCAGCTTTTTTGACGATTCTGAAGATGAGGATCAAATTAACCAGCTTCTTCAATACATGCAGCATCAGCCTCCAGAGGTGCTTGCAATGGTTGCGAAGTCGGTTAGCCCGGAAATCAAGCAAATCATCTCTCAAAACGTTCAGGGTCTGGTTGGAGTACTTCCATCAGAAGCCTTTAATGTCCAAGTGACGACTGACCGAGAGAATTTAGCGGGCATTCTTGCATCAGCCATGATGACAGGGTATTTCTTGCGTCGCATGGAGCAACGGATGGAGCTTGAAGATAGCGCCGCGAGAATTATGTCGCCACGCCGAAGCCGTTCACCGAAGCCTGATACTGGTATCGAGTAAAAGAACTGCTGATTGTTGAGATTTTTGACCCCGTCTATTTAGCCCTGATGAAAAATGGGAAGCTATTGTGCGATCCATTTTTCATCGGGGCTAAGTGCTATGGCAGGCACTGCACGATTGAACTCGAAAATCAACGTTTTGTAACTGCACGTTAAGGGATGTACTGGGTCGCTTATATTCCCTCTGTTGTAAATAAATTTGTTTTAAGTTGGATTTAGCAATCGATCCATACGTCCACCTATGTCTTTGACAATTCTGGTTGTTGATGACGATCTTGGGACCCGACTTGCGATCGCCGATTTTTTAGAGCTGGCGGGCTATTTTGTTGTAATGGCAGATGATGGTCGCGAAGCACTTAAATTGGTGAGGCAACATCAACCCCATCTTCTAATCACAGATATCTCGATGCCTCAGATGAATGGGTACGACCTTGTTCATGAAATTCGCCGTCAGCCTGCTTTTCGGTTGCTTCCTGTTATTTTTCTAAGTGAACATACATCCGTCGAAGAACGCATTCGAGGCTATCAATCTGGATGTGATGTTTATTTGCCAAAGCCTTTTATCCTAAAAGAGTTGGGGGCTGTTATCCGTAATTTATTGGAGCGATCGCAACTTATTCAAGCAGAGTGGCGCGTTCGCGTTCAGTCAGCAGAAGATGTGTTTAGCGATGATCAACCCAAGCTCGTCGAAGAGCAAGCGCACACAATTACAGCTCAAACCTTAGATTTAACTCCACGAGAACAGGAAGTACTGAGTCTTGTGTCTGAAGGATTATCTAATGCCCAAATAGGTGAACATCTTCACCTCAGTCCTCGCACAGTCGAAAAGCATGTGAGTCGCTTGCTGCGAAAAACAGACACGGTTAATCGTGCCGAATTAGTCCGATTCAACATGGATCATCAGCTCGTGGACTAATGATCAATGCATTTCCTTCACTCTAACATTGCGCTCTAACACTGCCCTTTCTAGCAAATACTGAGAAGCGGAGAGGCGTCATGCGTTCAGATCAGGCCATCGTCAAGGTTTCTCATTGACGGTAGAAAGCAGTCCATTGCAGGCATCTAGTAATAAATCGATGACGTAGTTAAAGCCTTCTGCTCCTCCATAATAGGGATCGGGCACTTCATCATCAGAATAGCTCTGGCAAAAACTGCACATGAGCTTCACTTTATTTTCTTGCTCATCTGACGATGTCAGCCGCAAGATGTCCTGATAATTCTGACGATCCATCGCGAGAATGAGGTCAAATTCGTCAAAGTCTGATTTGGAGAATTGTCGAGCCTGTCCTTTCAACTCAATGCCTCGGGTTCGGGCTGCTGACGTCATGCGCCGATCTGGAGAGCTGCCAATGTGGTAGCTTGATGTGCCTGCGGAATCGCAGACAATGCTGTCGTCAAGACCCTGCTCATGAATCAGATAGTTCATAATTCCCTCAGCCGAAGGAGATCTGCAAATATTCCCAAGGCAGACAAATAGAAGACGATATGCCATAGACCTACTTCCCTAAAACGATTAAGCAGATTTCCAGCTAATACCATACCTGTCTGAGCAGAGTTTTGGATAGGTTGATCGAACAGTGGGCGTGCCTGACGCGATCAAATAGAGATGCTATACTTCTGACAGTTCTCTCATTCGAGAGTACAAGGGCATGTGGCTCAGTGGATAGAGCATCAGATTCCGGTTCTGAGGGTCGGGGGTTCGAATCCCTCCATGCTCGTTATAGCAGTCCGCACGTAGGTTAGGACATATATTTTTGTGGAAAGCCGCGCAGAGCGCGGCTTTCCACAAAAATTTCAACTTAAGCGCGGAGCGCTATATTTTCGTTAGTGTCATGAATTTTTCGCCACAGATTTGCGGTCATGTTTGGCATGGTCTCGC
>JBCCWF010000556.1:0-4293 GCA_039194035.1 Cyanobacteria bacterium P01_E01_bin.6
CCCCCCGCCCCTCTATTGGTACTTTATTTGCAGATCCCTTACCTATCAGTGCAACTGACTTTTCCTACTAAGTGTTAGAGCCTTTGATAGGTATAGTTTATAGCTCATCGCCTCAACATCCGGTAAAGTGAGTGTACCGCTACCCAGGGAGCCACCGATGAGTACAGAGCGTTATGAGCAGAATTTTGGAACGTGTGCCTTAGGAGACCAGCGTTTGAGCCGTCGTGCGTTGAGCATCGGTCAAGCCTTGAGCGAAAAATTTGGAGCGGGACTATCGAGTGTCTTTGAGAGTGCAAAAGAACTGGGCTCATTATGTAATTCAGGGAGGTCTGAATTCAAAGAGCTAGTGGTGTAGGCTTTACCATACATGAAATAGCCTTTTACTAGAGCGATGATTACCCTCACCGGACTGATTGACGATCAAAAATGCTACGAATTAGTTCGCCAGTTTCGATGGCCTACGGGCGTTCGGTGTCCAAGATGTGAGTCAGACACTATCACTCGACGGGGGAGCCATGAGAAATATTCTGAGCGGCAACGCTATCATTGCCATGGTTGTGAGCGAGACTTTGATGACCTGAGCAATAGTATCTTCTCAGGACGTCATCAGCCTCTTCGAGTCTGGGTTGCATGCCTGTATCTGATGGGTCTTAATCTGTCCAATCAACAGATTTCAAAAGAACTAAATTTGAACAAAATGATGTTCAGAAGATGACCAGTGAACTCCGGCAAGCAGTCGTGGACAAGGCCCCTGAGGTAACGCTCTCAGATGAAGTTGAATTTGATGAGGTCTATGTCACCGCGGGGCACAAGGGTCATCCTGAGGCTGTAAAAAAAAGAACCGTCCGGGGCGGCGACGGAAACTCAAAGGGGTTCGGGGACGCGGTACGCTCGAAACGGAGAAGCCGCCAGTCTTCGGAATGATTCAGCGGGGTGGAGAGCTGGTCATTCGCATGCTGGGAAACGTTCAACAGACTACGATTGAACCGATTATCAAAGCCTCGGTAACGACCGGCACCCTGATTTATACCGATGAGTATGGCATCTACAACGCTCTAGAACACTGGGGCTTTCAGCATAAGACGGTCTGCCATAGTGCTGGTGAATATGCTCGAGACGATGATGGCGATGGCTTTCATGAGGTTCATGTCAATACGATAGAGGGGGTGTGGTCATTGCTTCGCTCCTGGTTACGGCCCCATCGAGGTATTTCTCAAGAGAAACTCCCGCTCTATTTGGGATTCTTTGAGTTCATGCATAATGCTAGACGGCGGGGAAAAGCCTTACTGGGAAGTCTATTGGATACCGTCCTTAGCTAACTCCCTAAAACACATATTGAGCCTAGCTCTTTATAGGAGCAAAGAGTTAGAATATGCTCCCAATCTCCTTCTTCCTATATTCGATGGAATGGAGCATACTTGGACATGAGTCATAACGACAGAAATCGGTTGAAGTCCTTGACATGCTTACAAAGTTGAAGCTCTGTCCCGGTTGAATTCCATTTAACGTGATCAAAAATCTGGTGAAGCATAAATAAGCCTCTACCACTTTCTACATGCTCATGTGGAGTGCAGCAATGAGCGTCTGGGGTATCTTCAACAGGGGAAAACCCATCTCCCTGATCCGAGATAATCCACCAGTATTCATTGTCAAAGAAAAAGAAACGGACTGAAATTGTTTTATTTGGATCAAGATTGTTCCCGTGAGTCGCTGCGTTGACTAATGCTTCTTGCAGTCCTAGCCGTATGTCTCCTTCGATGTATTTTGGAACTCTTGCTAACAACAGATCCAATATTGGATATAAATAGAGAGTTGAGGCAAAACTAACACTGCCCCACTTACGGGTTTGGGCTGGACGCATGGCGATCGCAATCACTCGATAACCTCGCACAGATAGTCAACGTTGTCATTAACAGAACAATGCTCAATGAAACAGATACCCTGGAAGGCTACACCGTTTGAAGACTCAACTAACCTCATCTGTGCAGAATGATGAAGCTGTAAGGAATTTTTAGAAACCGACATACATAGTGTCGATATAGACTCAAGAACATTGCCAACTGCTACCATAAGCACTTTTCAGCAAATCACACTGTCTCTATAACCTAATCATATCACAGTCAGCTTGGAGGCCAAAGGCATTTCCCTTATTCCTCTGAACCCTTTATCTTTAGGCAGTCATTGGTTAAGAATGAGTCAATTTAGCACTCAATATGTAAGATTCAATGGCTTAATTTATTCAGCTCCTGCGCGTGCTTCCTGAGCAACTTGCTCAACAGTGTCGTCACTCAGTTTTCTAAGTGTTGCTTTTGCTTCATCTCCGCCAAGGGCTGTCAATGCTTGCACGACTCGATAGCGAATTTGCCAATCATCACTTTCAGCTAAGGGGCAAATCAATTCAACAGCGCGGCGATCGCCCAATTCTCCAAAAGCTCCAATGGCAGCAGTTTGAATCAAGTCTGTTTCAGATTGCAATGCATCTTGCAGAATTTCAAACCCTCGTGGATCACCCAGCTCTCCAAGTGCTGCCACAATACTCATTCGAACAATCCAATCCGTAGTTTGGCAGTAAACATCCTTCAAATCATCAAACAAATCAACCAGCTTCAGTGCGCTGATTGAATCCGCCGCTGCCGCTCTGACATCAAGTTCTGCATCCGTCAATAAACGGGTTCGTAACAAACTAGCAACAGCGTCTCTCTGATGGCCTCCAGATGATGCCAGTTGACTCACCGCAGCATATCTGACGCGCGCATTGTCATCTACTGAGGCCTCCATCAACAGTTCAACAGCAATTGCCGGATCAAGGTATCGCATCTGATTAACCGAATTAATTCGGCTACCGTAATCATCAGAATCCAGTAAAGCTTTGACTGACTCAGGAGTGATATCCATTTGATTTTCTGTTTTGTGATGTGAATAAGTCGACCTTCAGAATTAGAAATACTCAACTTGACCGCTAGAACGTCATGAACGAGATCGACCTTGCCTAGGCCAATGCCACGCTAGATCCAACGTGGAATAAACAAACTAAGCTCACAGTCATTGAGAGGCGTAGATGACATCCCACCTAACGCAATAGCCATCCTGATTGATTGTTCAAGGTATGGTTCAAGATGATGTCATCTATGCCATCTAGTCATCGTAATGCGCTGCCATAAACCTCACAATGTCGCCCAGCGTTAAAATTCCAACCACATGTTCATCATTGTTAACAACAGGTAAATGATGAATTTTTCGGTTATGCATAATTTGAGCAGCTTCTCGTAATGGCTTATCAGGCAGGGATGTAATCGCAGGCTTTGTCATGACATCTTTCACGAGTTGACCAAGAGCTTTATGAAGATCTCTGTCACGCTTTGCCGGATTTTCAAGGTAAACGACACTATCCAAAATCATGATGTAGGCTGGCAACTGCACGCCTGTTTCCTGCCACATTAGATCTGCGTCAGAAATAATGCCAACTATTTTTTTATCATCATTGATGACGGGAAGGCATCCAATACGGTTATTTGCGATCAGTTGAATTGCTGTCTTCAGGGATGTTTCGGGAGTTACCACGATAGGTTCGTGTGTCATGATGTCGGCAACAACCGTGTTGGGAATTGTCATAATTTTCATCTCCAAGGCATTAGTAATCGTTCTCAAGCCTGGCTTGTATTTTAAGGTGTGATTCTGGTGTTCGGAGTGCCCCAGAATCACCTTAAATTTTTCCTGGACTAATGTTAAGTACCTGGACGTAATTAAAACCAAAACCCCAAATGCTGTACCGCTCGCTACGCGGGCAGCACAACATTTGGAAAGATACGCTTAATGATGGCTATCTACTGATCAGCCTTACGCCTGGAAAAGGAGGCAAGTATTGTGAGGTGCTACGCGCCCCACAACCTGGTTAGCTTTCTTCACTTTACGTGATTAGCCTTCACTCATTCTTGCAGCTTTAACTCTCGAAGTTTACTTATGAACCTCGTTTGAGAGCGAGTTCAACGCGCTTAAACTCAACTTCTAATCGTTTGATGAGCTTCTCGGGAACTGGTCGATTCGGGTAAGAGCTGTAATGCCCAGCAAGAGAGTTCAGCGCTGTCTGCATGGTGGTAAAAGAGCTGAGCTGCTGAACAGAATCTTTTCGGCGATACAAACCTGCAAAATCATTGATGTTTTGCCGTGCAACAGTTTGAGCATCTGCTTGCTCAGGAGTTCCGTTAGGCAAACTAAGTGCAGACCTCAAGTTTTCAATGACAGTCAGCGTATCTTCACGGTAGTTACCCGATAACCCAGACGGAGTTGGAGAAG
>JBCCWF010000557.1:0-4275 GCA_039194035.1 Cyanobacteria bacterium P01_E01_bin.6
GATTTAAAACCGGTTCCGCTCTTGGCACAAATTGCCCTAGCGAGGTGTGTGGCAGGCTGAACAATCCTCAATGCGGAATTTGGTGCATTGACCGCTTAGCAGACATTGTCCCGATGCGGCTGCACTTCCGTAGTGGGTCAAAAGGGTGAGTCAGCGCCACACCGGGTAACGCCCGCTTTGCTTAGCAAAGCAGCCTTTGAGCCCAGAATTCGCCTGACATGTCTGCTTTCGAGCGCATTGTCGCCAGAAGGGCCATGGCAGCGATGTGCCAAGAGCCGCCCCTATCCACCTCTGTTTGGTTTCACTACAATTTCGCAAACAGATTTGAAGATTTGAGATGGCCAACGAAGAGTACTTGAAGATCCTTAGGCAGGGTGCGGATACTTGGAACGCCTACCGTGAGATCAATGAAGTCAGATCCCCCGACTTCGAGCATGTAGTTCTCAAAGATATCGACCTCACAAAAGCTAACCTCTCCGGTGCCAATTTTATGTACGCGGATCTTCGACGTTCTAACTTCCAAAGAGCCCTCCTCGAAGTGGCAAGCTTTTACGGAGCTGACCTGACGGGGACGTGTCTCAAAGGGGCTGAATTGAACGGGGCCTATCTTCAACGAGCTCTGCTCACGGAGGCCGACTTCAATGGAGCCAGTCTGTACGGCGCCATGCTCCATGAGGCCAACCTTAGTTCGGCCAATCTCAAAGGAGCCGTTCTGCAAGGCGCCGAACTTCAAGATGCCAACCTTAGTTCGGCCAATATCGAGGGAGCCAATATCAAGGGGGCCCTCCTCAACAGAGTCGATTTGCGGCAGGCCAATCTTCGAGGTGCTATCGTTTGCGGCACTGCGCTTGATGGGGCTATCTTCGAAGAATCTAACATCGAAGCGACCCAATTTAGAGATGTTCGACTCCGCGAAACCGTCTTCAGTAACGTCGATCTATCAAAAGCAGACGGCTTAGATCTGTGCATTCATACGGGGCCAAGCTGTGTCGACTACCGCACGCTGATGAAGTCAAAGAACGTACCGATCAGTTTCTGGCGTGGCTGCGGCCTGTCGGACTGGCAGATTGAAGCTGCTAAGCTCTCGCAACCAGGGCTCACGCAAGATGACGTGATCTCAATCTCTTATGAGGTCGCCCGACTTCGCGGCGAGCAGCCTATCCAGCTCTTCAGCCCTTTCATCAGCTATTCGAGCAAGGACGAGGATTTTGCCAAGAGCCTTTACGATGACCTTCAGAGCAACGGCGTTCGGTGCTGGTACGCACCCGAGGATATGAAGATCGGCGATCGTATACGCCGACGCATCGACGAGGTGATCCATCTGCATGACAAGCTCCTTCTCATCCTGTCAGAGCATTCGGTGGCAAGCGAATGGGTCGAAGATGAAGTCGAGACAGCCTTCGAGAAGGAAAGAAAGACCGGTGAAACGGTGTTATTCCCGATCAAGCTCGATAACACTGTCGAAGGCATCGAGACCGGATGGGCGGCCAAGATCCGGCGGCAACGCCATATAGGCGACTTCACGAAGCATGATGCCTACCAGGCATCGTTTGAGCGTGTGCTTCGTGACTTGAGGGCGCTGCCGTAGTGGCCAGTCAGGGTCAAAGGGTTGCATAACAACCCTGTCCCGCAACGCCTGCAATGCGCCCGAAACCGGCCGCTACTGCTCTGATTGCCTCGTTCTTCCTGCTTTCGAGCGGTTAGCAGCTACAAGCGTTCCGGCGATAGAGTGCCAAGACCAGCCATTTGGAAAGTTCAAACGGCGATCCGAAATCGACAATGAAAACCCGATTTTTGGTGAACTATGGCTGAACAGGACTACCGATATCCAACGAAGCTAATGCCTTCCACACAGATATTGGTTTGTGCACCTTCTGCAGCCATCCATACTTTCTGAGAAATATTCAGGCGAGTCGTCTGTCCGGGACAGTTCCTAATATGTTTATCCGGGTCCGTTTCTCTATCTCCATGTATGAAGATGCACTCTGCGCCTAAACGTGTCCATTGCCATGAGCTGTCACCCATCAGCTCAAATTCAGCCCACTTATCAAACCTTAATGTCACCAACTCTCCGACCGAACATTTACCACTCTTTGTTTGCGTCTGATTTTGGCGTTGATCTTGATTTGGATCACCGACTTTTATGTTTGAAATTCCTATGGGAAGGCTAAAAGTATTGGTCTCAGTTTTGACGCAAAAATTGGAGGAAAAGTCAACGACGTTCCCATCACTGCTATTGTTGCTCTTGAAGTACATAATTAGATTTTGGTTTGATCCGGGCGTAATTAAAGTAAAATTCCCAGCGAAATGAATTCCTCCACAATTTGTATTATTTATACCAATTCCCGTCATAGCGTCCAAATCATATTTGTTTCCTTGATTGTCGATCGCAAATCCATTCTTCCTGTCGTTCGAAATAACAAAATTGTACCCGACTTTACTTTCGATCATAGCTGCTATTGTAACGGTGAGGCCATCGGCAGATTTCGATGATGAAACTATTCGTGTTTTGAAGAGTTCATTTTCATCGGTGAGTACACTCAATGGCTTTGCAAAGCCGTCTCTTATCTCCCTAAGTTCCATGAGCTTCTCTCGTGTAGTCAATGAATCATCACTCATTAGAAGTAGGCATACCTGATACTCGAAATATGCGTTGGATCTTTCACCCGGAGGATATCGCGAAAATATTTCATTTCTACTTGTTTCAATTTCACCGCCTAGCTCGGCTCCGCCCAAGAAGCCTGACAGAAATTTCGCCTGACCTTTAATTTCACCTTTCAGCTTTTCATCAGATACAGGAGGCGGATCGCCACAAGCTTCTGCAAGGTCTTCTGCAAGAACCGGAGCGCTCAAGATGGTTAAGAAAATCAATGATAGGAAACAAATGCTAGGTTTAGACAGCATGGCCAATACGCCTCCCGGTTTAGCTTTTGCTTATTATCGTGATATATGGCTCTGGGATCTTGAGGCAAATTTGATTGAATTTTCGCCTTACTAAACCGCAGTGAATGACCGAAATGGGTCAACTTGCGACGCTAGCTCTCTCGACCAAGCTTCTGCAAAGCGCCGCTAAGCTGCCGTTCAGGCTGAAATCTGCGCGGTATGGCTGCTTCCGGGCGCCTTTCTGCCGGAAGCTCTTCGGCTGCAATGTGCCAACTGCAGCCACTAAACAACGCGCGGACAAGCTGATCTGGTGTGTCATCGCCATGTGCCTGCTTCGGCCGTTCCAGTGAACTTGTTGACTTGGAAATGCTGTAGCTAGGTCTCCTAGCTAAACAAAGGTCGAGCGCTTGATGGTCGCCATAACCCATCCTCTGTGACTGAGAGTATCATGATACTTTTTAGCGAGTATGAAGCGGCATCATGATACCCAATAAGTTTAGAAATGACGAAAATAATCTACCAGTAAGAGATATTTACTGTGGATAAGCTGTGGATAAAATGCTAGGCGCTTTATGTAATCTACAAAGACGTGTCGGGGGGGCGACCAATAGTGTTGAGAGTGTTTTTTGTCTGGCTTGCCATTGCAGTATTGAGTTCAGCAAGCCTTGCCATCGCGGCCGACGAAGGCCCAACAACTGAAGATATTAAGCTAGTACAAGAGCTTTTATCACGCTTGGGGTTTGATCCGGGACCGCAGGATGGCATTTGTGGTGACAAGACAATATCAGCGGTACGTGCGTTTCATGCTGCGAACAATCTTCCTTTGCAACCGGGGCACATAGAGCCGCAAGCTGCAACGGTCGCCGAGAACCTTATGACCGCAATGAGGGATTCGATCATGCGGCCACAAACTCCGCCCTCGAATACCTATCGCAAAGCGTTAGCAGGAGATGCGGAGTCCGCATACGACGTTGGCGCGACGTATTTTCATGGAGAACGAGTTGTTCCTGACAACATGCTGGCATATCTCTGGTGGACTGTCTCGGAGCTCAACGGCAACCTGATAGCTCCCGTCTATAAAGAAAAACTGATTGAAAATCGCCTAGTCACAAGTGAACAAGCCGCCTTTGCTACAGTGCTCGCCAAGCAAATCGTATGGCCGATGTCCAAGAAGGCTCTGATGGACAAGCCGATCTTGGGAAACTCCCCTGCAAGTCAGTCGGCTTCTACTGCGATCCGTTGATTCCGCTCAGGGTCAATTGTGAGCCTAAGCTTACCGAACTGAATGGCCGTTTTCTGCCGGATTCCGGCCTCTTGTCATAATTCACATTATCGCTCTCAAAAAAAATGAGAGCTAAAAAGGGCAGGACTGTTTGACCCGCTGAAACAGCC
>JBCCWF010000558.1:0-4273 GCA_039194035.1 Cyanobacteria bacterium P01_E01_bin.6
TCTGGACGTCATTAAAACCAAAACCCCAAATACTGTACCGCCCGCTGCGCGGGCGGTACAGTATTTGGAAGATTACGTTTCATGATGGCTAGCTACTTAAACCTAGACGAGGGGTATATCGATATTCAAAATGCAAACTAAATTGGACTCTAGGAGCCTGAGCGGGGGGCGTTATTCCTCGATCAAGCTGTGATGTTATTTAAGGAATTTTAAGAAGAGCGTGAACATAATTTCTAAAAACCAATCTTGGTTTTCTAATGTCCGCAGTGACGTACTGTCAGGAACGGTGGTTGCTCTCGCACTCATTCCCGAGGCGATCGCCTTTTCCATCATTGCAGGAGTAGACCCAAAGGTTGGTCTTTATGCATCCTTTTGCATTGCTATTGTGATTTCATTTACAGGGGGTCGCCCTGGAATGATCTCGGCGGCAACAGGAGCAATGGCACTGCTCATGACAACCCTCGTTCGAGATCACGGACTGGATTACCTGCTCGCAACCACAATTTTGACTGGTATTCTTCAAATTGTCTGGGGTTGGGTCAAGTTGGGGAATCAAATGCGATTCGTGCCCCGAGCTGTCATGGTTGGTTTTGTAAACGCGCTTGCCATTCTCATTTTTAACGCTCAGCTCCCGCAGTTAGCGGGTGGTTCTTGGCTCGTATATGGCACGGTTTTGTTGGGGCTCGGCATCATCTACGGCTTGCCCCGACTCACCACGGCCATTCCCTCGCCCCTTGTTGCTATTGTCTCCATTACTGCACTGTCCCTTTATGCTGGGTGGTCTATCCCAACAGTGGGTGATATGGGGACACTGCCAGATAGCCTTCCAATCCTTGCATGGCCTCTGGTTCCGCTTAACTTTGAAACCATTCAAATTATCCTACCAACGGCACTTGCACTCTCTCTTGTCGGACTACTTGAGTCATTTTTGACAGCAAACGTCTTGGATGACTTAACCGATACCTCCAGCGACAAGAACCAAGAAGCCCTCGGACAAGGTATTGCAAACATTGTGGCCGGATTCTTTGGTGGAATGGCAGGATGCGCCATGATTGGTCAGTCCGTCATAAACTATCGTTCTGGTGGGCGCACTCGTCTCTCGACGTTGAGTTCTGGTCTGTTCTTGCTGCTGTTCATTCTCGTGCTTGGGGATTGGGTGGCTCGAATTCCCATGGCTGCCTTGGTTGCCGTGATGTTCATGGTGTCGTTTAGCACCTTTAGCTGGACATCACTGCGCAGTATTCGGCATATCCCCAAGAGTGAAACAGCAGTGATGATCACAACCGTTGCCATTACGCTGTTGACCCATAACCTTGCAATCGGAGTGGTGGTTGGCGTGGCACTCAGTACTATTTTCTTTAGTCGAAAGATTGCTCGAATTATTGCTGTTAAGTCTGTACTCAATGCGGAAGGCACGGAACGTACCTATGCGGTCAATGGCCAAATTTTCTTTGTTTCCGTTGAGACCTTCATCGGGTCTTTTGACTTCAGAGAAAAGTTGGACCGTGTGGTGATTGACCTGACAGAGTCTCATCTTTGGGATCAGTCAGCAGTAGATTCCATTGATAAAGTGGTGCTCCGTTTCCGAAATCGAGGCGTGAAGGTCGATCTGATTGGGTTGAACGAAGCGAGTGCAACCCTTTTGGATCGGTTAGCCATACACCATAAGACGGACTCAAGCGATAACATCGCTGCACACTAGTGCTCAGGCTTGGAACCCTGTCAATGAAATAGAACCGGAAAGCATTTTGTTGGGTGTGGTGCCGCTGCCATCCCCCAGCAACAATATGATTTTACGACGTGGCAACGTTTAAAGAGAAACCAGTGTTTGGGGCGCGCAACGCGCGCCCCAAACACTCATATAGCGGTATGCAATCGCGTCAAGTACAAAAACGGTGATGTGGGGCGCACCGCGCCCCACATCACCGTACTTAATCAGCCGCACAGCGCGATATCTTCATTGCAATTTTGAGAAGGTTGCAAAAAAGCTGTCACATTCGGCTGTGAGTAACGTTGGTGCTGAATCACAGTTGAAACATGGACATTGCTTTCCACGCGCGCAACAGTTCAGCAACACTCCAGGCTTGAGCAATACATCCTCTGGGAGAATGAGGAGCCTCGCCATTGAAAATTTCGCTAATGGTGCCTAGCCCAGCCGTAGAAAGGTGATTGGCGATCGCCCCCAGCAATTCTCGCGATTGGTCAGGACATTGGTATACCCGCAGATGAGCTTGTACATAGGGGCCGAGCAGCCAGCTCCAGACGGTTCCCTGATGGTAGGCAGCATCACGCTCTGCTGGGGAACCACCGTAATAGCGTCGATAGTCTGGATCGGTGGTTGCGAGCGATCGCAATCCATAGGAAGTCAATAGCTCTCGTCCCAGGACATCGACGACGGCCTTTTGCTGTGGTTGGGTTAGCAATGGAGCCTGTTGATGAGCCTCATCAAAGGGATGAGATACTGCAAAGATCTGGTTTGGGCGCAATGTTGCGTCATTGCCACCAGGCGTATCAATTACGTCGTAACAATAGCTGCCCGCAGCATTCCAAAATTTCTGAAATCCCGCGCGGGTCTGTTGAGCCATCTGATCATATCGAGTGGTTGACTGCCCCAGTTGAGTTGCAAATCGCTCCATGACGTGCAATGCGTTATACCAGAGCGCGTTCACTTCAATGGGTTTACCGATGCGAGGCGTCACTACCCAATCGCCGATTTTTACATCCATCCAAGTGAGCTGCGTCCCTGGTTCACCCGTATAGAGTAGGCCATCCTCCGCATCCAGATGAATGTTATATCGAGTTCCCCGGCAATGCCAATCGATGACTTCTTCAAGGGAAGGGTAGAGTTCGGCCAATAGGTCATCATCGTTTGTGGCGGCATGATAGGCCCGAATGGCCTCGAAGTACCACAGCACCGCATCTGCTGTGTTGTAATCAGGCGTTTCTCCCCGGTCGGGAAAGACGTTGGGCAGCATGCCCTGATTTAAGTATCGAGCAAAGGTGCGAAGAATTGGACGAGCCACCTCCGGCCGTCCGGTGACAATGGTGAGTCCTGGCAAGCTCACCATCGTGTCACGCCCCCAGTCGTTAAACCAGGGATAGCCTGCAATGATGGTTTTACCATTTCCTTCTTCAGCAAGGGGGCGATCGACGATAAACTGGTCTGCTGCCAGCACCAGTTGTTGAATCCAAGGAGGAGTCTGCTCAGATGTCGGTTGATTTGCAGTGATCCAGGATTTCAAAAGGGACTGGTCATAGGCACGGCGATCGCCCAATGCAGCCGTTCCGTCTAGGCGGGCATCGGGACGAGTACTGACAACAACCGTCGCACTTTCCCCGACCGATAGTGTCAGCTTTACAGTTGCCCCATGGAGGTGATCTTCTGATTTCCCGGTTCCTCGATGCTGCTCTATTGCCAAATCAAAATTGTGATACCAGTGGCGTTCAGCAGACACGCTACCCTTATCAACCTTGATGTAAAAGGGAATCGCTCCATAAAAAGCCGTTAGCCGGACTCCATTCTCTTTCTTTTTCTGAGGTTTAGAAAGGTGTTGCTCATGGGACTCAGTGGCAGCGTCGAGGTCATTTGGATATGGCTCAATGGCCCAGTTGCCAAGTGTTAACCCACCATGATGGTTCCGATAATTGACCAGTGCCTTCAGATTTAACAAAATCGAACCTTTGCCTCGGTTCAATGTATAGCGGGTATAGGTTGTATTTTCGCCCTGTTCCATCCAAACTTGCTTCGTCAACACGGCATCGGAAAACACATATCGCCATGTGGGGATTGTTCCGTCTAGATAGAACTGCTCAAGATAGTGGTGGCCTTCTGGGTTGACAATGCCGTCAGCCCATCGGTTTGTACAGAGGCTATAGATTTGATTGCGATAGATGGCGGATTCATCGAGCTTTGCCACCATCAACATGCGCCCGACCGGAGGATCGAGGGCTGCAATTAAGACTCCATGATAATGTCGGGTGAGGACACCTGGTACGGTGCCGCAAGCATACCCTCCAATGCCATTGGTAATCAGCCATTCGCGCTGCTCGGCGGCATGTAAGTCTCCACAAATTTCACGTCCGAATTGAAGCAGCATTGAGCAGCACAGGTAAGGGATCTGCAAATAAAAAAGGTAATTGCTCAACCGGGTTGACCAGCGACGATGAGTGGAAGAAGATGGTAGGCTTTTTGCATGACAGCACTACCGCCCCTGGATGGACTGAGTCACGAAGAGAAGGATGCTCTCATTCAAGAGCTGTGGAACGACCTGCA
>JBCCWF010000559.1:0-4271 GCA_039194035.1 Cyanobacteria bacterium P01_E01_bin.6
CAGCTCCAACAACCCGTGCCTCAAATAACATCGCCAATCAGAATTCATGACTTAGAACCTGCGATCGCCGATTTAGCAGTGACAATCAACGTTTTCATGCAGCCATGATGATGTTGCTATACAACGATCTGACGCATTAGCGATGTAACGAACATTAACACATCGTGTTGAGCCTAACCTAATTCCCGTGACTCATCCACTCGGAGGAAGTTACAGCTTGCCTGATACAGCATTGTTAGGAATAGGCATGAAATAGAATCGGAAAGTATTTTGGTGGTGGCGCAGTCACCACCAAAATACCTCGAAGTTTTTTAACTTTCATTCCTAAGTAATACGCGAGTAAGTCTACGAACGATAACAGCGCAGTATTCGTTGGTTGCGGAGGGTGCTCTAGAACTGTATGGACATCCTTAGAAGAAATTCTCTGATTTTGCTAGAGGTAAAGGCTGAAGCCTGTCCTTAAGATGTGCTCTCCTAAATTATGCACGTGCAGATGACGTGCTGAATCAGGTGACATAGCTCTGGATGTCATCAATTGGTTTTGCGACATCTTGTCTGCTATCAGTACCTAAAGAATCTTTGAACATTAAATGTGATAGGGGTATCTCTGTGATTTTCAGGGTCTTTTTTAGAGAATTTCAGATAGCTTGGTACGGAAAAGTTGGGCAATCATGATTGCAATGAGAGTAGCCATTCTACTTTTAGATTCTTTGATGGAATAGTTATGCCGCACGTGAATTCCCGCTGGATGCCATATTTTTTCTCCGTTAGTGCGATCGCAGTCGCCTATTGGGCGGTAGGCAATAACATTTTGGCGATCCCAGAACTTTCAGGAAGCGGTTCCCCTGTGTGGCCATCGGCTGGTATTGCCATGGCAGGGCTTGTTATTTTCGGATGTAGTCGTTGGCCTGGGGTGTTTCTGGGTTCATTTTTGCTGGACTATACCCATGGCGCTGTTCTTCTGCATGTGTTTGGGGGTGCGATAGGTGCGTCACTACAAGCTGTCCTCGGGACTATTCTGTTGAAGAAGCTGATGGTGCATCGAGAACTCGATCGCCTACGAGATGCCCTTCAATTTATTGGGGTTGCGGTTCTTTTAGCCTCATTGGTCAATGCCACCATATCAGTGACCACTTTAGGATTTACCCATCAATTGGATGGAATGTCGCCATGGACAACCTGGGCGACATTTTATTTGGGAGATGGCATGGGTATCTTGATGGTCACTCCAGTATTGATGCTGCTAAGTCAGGTTCGAAATAGTGAGTACGGTATCAGGCTCTCTTCTCAGGGGCTGATTGAAATGCTGATTTGGCTGTTGGCATTAGTGCTGAGTAGTTGGTTTGTCTTTCATCAACCATTGCCGAGTCAGTTAGGACAATACCCTATTGAATATCTACCGGTGCCGCTCTTAATTTGGGCGACGCTCAGATTCGGACAACTGCCTGCTGTTGTCGGTAGTGTCATCATTTCGGCGATCGCCATTTCAGGTGCTGTTCAGGAAATTGGCTTATTTGTTGATCGGGCTGGTCTTGTCAATCAATCCCCCATTTGGTTGCTCCAGACGTTTATGGCCGTCATTGGCACAACAACGCTCATTCTATCTACAACAGTGCGAGAACAGCGATTGACGCGATCGCTACTCACAAAACGCGATGCCAGTTTTCGGACGGCTCAGCAGATTGCAAAATTGGGTCATTGGGAATATGACGTTATCACTCAGCATTGGACCAGTTCGGATGAGCTATTACAGCTATTGGGTGTACGTCGTGACGAAAATGCCTTGATGTCAGGTCGGGACGCTGCGCTGGCAGGCATTTGTGAAGCTGATTGGGAGCGCGTTGATCGCCTATATCAACTCGCCTTGCAGACCGGTGAACCTTATATGACTCAATACCGTGTGATGCGTCCTGATGGTGAAATACGCCACGTGATTGAGCAGGTTGAAGTCCGTGAACATTGCGTCATCGGTGTGCTCCAAGACGTGACCGAACGGGTTCGTGCAGAGCGAGCATTGCGCGAGTCGGAAGAAAAATTCTCCAAAGCGTTTGGATTTAGCCCCGATGCGATGACGATCAGTACATTGGATGAGGGTCGCATCCTGGATGTTAATGAAAGTTTTCTGAAGCTATCTGGTTATCAGCACCATGAGGTAATTAACCGAACTGTTGCTGAGTTGAACCTTTGGTCAAGCCTAGACGATCGTCAATGGCTGACGGATCAACTCCGGCAGCATCAATCTGTCCGCAATCAAGAGTTCGAGTTTCGAAGGCAGTCGGGCGATTCGGCTTTTGCTCTGGTGTCCGCTGAAATCATTACGATTCAGTCACATCCCTATCTCCTCATTGTTGCTCGGGACATTACGGAACAAAAGCGTTCTGATGAGCAGCTTCGGTTGGCTGTGGAGCGCGATCGCCTCTTAGGTACTCTTGCCCTTCATATTCGGCAGACTCTCGATTTAGAGAAGATTTTGGAGACAACTGTGCATGAGGTGAGGCAACTGCTGAAAACGACCCGCGTTTTCATCAGTCGCTTTGATTCTGTAGGTCATGGCTCTGTTGTTGCAGAGTCTGTTCATCCCGATTTTCCATCGTTGATGGGTGAGCATATGGATGAGGGCGTCTATCAAGATGTCTGTAGAGTTTTTAATCATATGCCGATCGTCGCCATTGACGATATGGAAGAGATAGACCAGTTTCCATGTCTTTTTTTCTTGAAAGAATGTGTGCAGCGGTATCAAGTAAAAGCATCATTGGGAGTGCCGATTCTGGTGAATGACTCCCTATATGGCATCTTGGTTGCCCATAGCTGTGAGACCACTCGGCACTGGACCTCGTTTGAGAAAGAATTATTGGAACAACTGGCGACTCAAGTGGCGATCGCTATCCAACAGGGCGAGCTGTATGCTCAAGTTCAACAGCTCAATACAGGGTTGGAACATCAGGTGTGTGAACGAACGTGGCAGCTGGAAGAAAAAATGCAGGAGCTTCAAGAGCTGAATCAATTAAGAGACGTCTTCTTGCATGCGGTATCCCATGATTTGCTAACGACTGCTAGAGGGTATCTTCTTGTTTTGCGACCCCTCCAAATTCAAACCCAAGACCCAATTCATTTGAAGCGGGATTGTCTGGAGCGAATGATTCAAGCAAGTGAACATCTGCTTAACAAATTGAACGCTATCCAAGAAGCCTATACCTTCAAAACTCAAGGCATCTACCTGCAACGGGAACAGGTGCAGCTCTCCACCCTTATTCAAGAGGCGATCGCAGACTTAACACCACTGATTGAGCACAATCGGGCGACGCTGACGGTGGAATGTTCTTCTGAAATGGCGAAAATTTCGGCGGATAAACCCATGCTCATGCGGGTGTTCAATCATCTCATCCACAATGCAGTGATTCATAATCCGCCGGGGGTTAATCTTCACATTCGACTGTACCCGACACAACAGCAGGCTATTTGCATCATTGCGGATGATGGGGTGGGTATTCCAGAAAAAACGCGCGATCGCCTTTTCCATCTGTGCAGTGGTACTCCTGATAGCCCACAACTGACTGGCATTAGTTTGGGGCTATATTTTTGCGACCACGTGATTCGTGCCCATGGTGGTCATATTGATGTTTCTAGCGATCCTGACAATGGTACAGCCGTTACGATTGCGCTTCCCCTTTTCTCCGAACAACACGTTCCACTCCCATTTCTAGTGCTTCGGCAAAAGTATGTAGAAGGATTACTAAGCAAGGGATTGGAGCAGAGAGAGTGAGAACCTAGAGAAGTCATTTCTGATGCTGCCGAATGTGGAGGGGAACATATGCAAAGCTTTTTGAGTTTCTTCTTTGAAGCAGTTTTCCTAACTGGATCCGCGTATGTCAGCGTTGGGTTTGTTCTAGGGTTGATGAGATTGTGGTACGAGAGTCATCCCGATGTTGTTGCAATTCAAGAGAGGCAAAAACGGCAAATGGCGTTGCCCGCTGCAACTGCTCCCGTGATGAGTGAAGCGATGGCAATGCAAGATTTACGGCAGCTTGAGACTGTGATGTTGGATGATGAGATGTCTTAAATCACCTGTTTCTAGAAAGGCTAATGGTTTAGAAGCTTTTCATGGTTAGGCAATAGGTGTTCAACTAAGTAACTAGTACTCTCTGGCGTGAATATACCAACCATTACTCAGATCTTCAATGCCTTGCCTTCGTAAGTCCATTTGAATGGTTTGGCCATGGTGTCATTGAAATAAGCAATGAAATCTAAGATCCTTTTCTTGAGGTCAATCG
>JBCCWF010000560.1:0-4260 GCA_039194035.1 Cyanobacteria bacterium P01_E01_bin.6
GCCCGCTGCGCAGGCGACACAGGATTTGGAAGAGCACGTTTAACTATGGCTAACGACTTATCTATTTTCTAACCAAGCTGGCGATCGCCGTAAAATTGAGGAGAAAGTTACATGTACCCCCCACAGCAAACCCACGTTATGCATAATGACTTGGAAGGTTAGCACTCCGGATGGGTCGCTAACCTTCTCATTTTCCAGGGAATTACGGTGGGCTTGGTTATTGTAAACGCGTTTACAATAACCTTCCAAATTGTGACCTCACCTAATTTAAAACCATATTTCAAACCCGATGCTGCTCGATCAGCGGGCAGCATCGGGTTTGAAATTTTATGTTTCACTACTTGTGAGGGTATAAACCACATCTGATTTGGAACCTGGAGCTTTTCCCTCAACAAACATCAAGGATCTGGATGTGGTCGAGTATATCTTACTTTTTATACCTAAGCAGATAACGAACTTGATTGGTCTGTATGAGGCTCAGAACGTTCAGGTAAACGAAGCACAGAAAGTGATACCGCAATATAAATGACCCAAACAATCTGATTGTATTCAAGTATGACACTTTCAGATAGATTGAACAAAATTACTAACGAACAATACAACAACGGCCAAAGCCCTTCAAAGGAGTCACTAACTCTGATGAAAGTGATCGACTTAAGAATCGTCGTCCACAAACCAACCAAAAATAGGAAAACTCCAATAAATCCCAGGTGCAGCCATAATTGCAGTATCCCATTATGGGCGTGAGTCGGAATAAAACCAGTCATCGTTGCATAAGCAATATCAGCTGATGGGCCTTCAAAACCTCTCCAAAAAGCTTCATAGCCGTACCCTAACAAGGGCTGCTCCTGAATTTTATCAATAACAATTGGCCAAAAGTCAGCACGTCCCGTCAACGAGGTATCTTCACCAAAAAAGGCCAAGACAGTCTCTGCTCCGTAAAACAAAGAAATCAATATAAGGCTACTGGCTGAGATAATTCCGATTACTGCTGGAATCATAAAGCGCGATCGCCATCTGAAGGCTTGAACAAGCGGCAAAATCATCATTGTAATAGCCATCGCAAGTAAGCCAGCCGTCGACCGCGCCATAACTTCTAACAGGACAGCCATAGACAACAACACACAAGGCAACCATCGCTTTTGTCGGGTACTTAAACTGAGTATTAAGAAAACATTTGCTGCAATTGCCATTTTCTGAGCCAATCCATTCTTATGGCTCCAAATACCACGCCAAGCACCACTATGGACTCCGCCAGAAATCCCATATTGGGGCGGAATTATGATGAAGAGCACACTGAGCAGAATAGCAATGCCAAACATCCACCCAAGAAGAGCAACTTGCTGACGAATGGTATAGCGTGTTGCCAAGTAAACACCAAATAAGCTAGTACCAACAAGAGCAAAGCTGCGCCGAAACGTCAACGCAGGTGCATCAGACCAAATCATTGATGCGATCGCAAACAATATGAGTGGCAAAATCCATCTATCTCGGCTTACATACATCAGCACCTTCTTCCATCGCATACAGAGCAATGCAAAGGTTATTGCATAGATACAAATCGAAATAAGCTGGACAAGAGATGCATCATATTTTGCTCCATCCCCCTGATTGGCACCACCTGTCAACACAAGCCGGAATACTCCTTCGGTAAAAAAGAGTAGAGAAAAGACAGTAAATATATGCTCTAGTCGCAACAGAGAATTTTTCGATAAAAGTCCCATGATTCTATCCAGTCAAGGGGTACATTAATATGTTTAATAGCTTAGCGTCCGTACACAAATCCTACCGATTCTCCTGTTAACAGTTACGAATTACTGTACCGAAGGAACCTTATCATCAGTCTGTGTACTAGGCGTCGACTTACCAGACAACATCGCTTTCAAGCTCTTACGCACCTGCTCAGGAAATAGCCACAGAACGGAATAATGAATAAAATCAATAATTCGCGGATTTCCCTCTCTCAATGCTTCTTTGAGGAGAAAACCAAATGCTCCCCAATCTAATTGCCCAGCAGCCTGAGACCCCACATAAATTAAGACAAAACTTGCATAAGCTCTAGGAGTCACAAAAGGTCGTGCAGACTGAATCCACTCCAATGAATATTTCCAATTCTTAACTTGACCAAGGCGTTGCCGTCCTAGTTCCGTATGAGAATGCCAAATGGCTGTTACTTCTGGGATATAATCAACTCCCACATCCTCAGCTGCAACTACCTTCAAAAACCAATCATAATCTTCGTGTTTGTTATGTACAAATGGATGTTTGAGCAACAGCTCCCTTTTTGTAAAGTAGGTTGACGGAAGAATAAAGCCTTCTCCTTGAACGAAAAACCTTCGCACAAAGAGATAGTCACTCATGTGCTCCGATGGCCTCGGAAAACGTCGAGGCCAAACGAAATCACCTTTCGGCGTCTTATTCAAAATGCGACTGGATACAATCGGATAGGTATATTGCGATGCTTTTGCAGCCTTTAATTGTAGTTCGAGTTTGTTAGGAAGCCACTCATCATCATCATCTAGAAATGCAACCCAGGGTCCCTTCGCTTCCTTGACTCCAGCATTACGGGCACCTGCCAACTTAACATTTTGAGGCAAAACAACGAAACGAAACTTTGGATCATTAATCTGCCTCAGTACAGCCTCTGCTTCGGGATCTGGGCCATCAACAATTACAATAACTTCTATTTCCTGTAATGTTTGCGCCAATACACTTTGGATGGCTCGTGTGACAAGATGAGGTCGCTTGTACGTTGTAATAACAACGCTTACTAAATCTGGAAATTGGTTGAGTGCTTGATTAGTCATCAATTAATAAGCCCTTCACTTAATAAAGTCTCAGATATATACTTCTTCCACATCTAGATCCTCAGTTTTTGCCCAAGGAGAAACTCCAGAGGTTTCAAATGAACGTGGCTTAGCATTCAAGAATGCCTAGACAGTAGCGTGCCTGCCCCTAAGCATCTGACTGATAACTCAGAACTTGGTTATACCAGTCCTTTGAATATCCACCAACATCATTCATAAGTTGTTCAATAGAAGGACGATACATATCAATTAAAAACCTTGCAACTTTTTCCGGCATTCGCCCCACAAGATGCGTCGATGAATTCACTTGCCCCTTAACGATATTGCTCTCTTGCAAAGGTGCAACATCGATGAACTCACAAATCCTTTCGATCAATGCCTTGGGGTTATCTTGAATCTCATCGAAGAAGCAAATCAGAAACTTATCCACATCAAAAACGTCTCTAAAATTCTTCAAACTATCCAAATAGTCGGAGCGTCTGAAACAAATATCTGATTTAAAGAAATCGATAAAGTCATCATCAGAAACATCTGATGCCTTTATTTTTTTACTGCGAATTAAGTCTTTTGTTGCTTGCGAGAAAGAACGATCAATTGGATTACGTAAGATATAGATAATTTTCAACTGAGGATTAACTTGCTTCAGCTGCTTGATATATTCAGGTGAAAGCATAGAATAGGCTGGGGTAATCTCACCAGTTACTTTCCCCTGTTCTGCCGCTTTTAAAAACAAGTTCTGATACCAAGAAATCGAGCCATCTCCAAGAAAATAGTCCTTCCAAAAAGAGAGGACAAGACCCGGATGATTAACCTGGTTTTGAAAAATCTGCCATAACGATTTCACACATGTACTTCTCATTCTTAATCGATATTTTCTTTCATGAAAGCGATATCCGATTGGCACAGTCTGATCTAAACTGTCAAAGTAGTGCAGTTCTTTGATGGGAGGCAAGAACACATCTGGGTGACGAATCAAAGTTTCATACAACCAGGTTGTACCCGAGCGTTGGGCACCAATACAAATAAAATTAGGAATACTATTCACCATACTAGACTCGTCACCATACACAATAACTTTACCAAGGATCTGATATTAATTTGGCAATCTCAGCGCTCTACATCATATCCACAAAAAGTACGGTTAAAATTTGATTGTCTCTTCGCTTATCGATGAACATTAGGGTCTACTTTAATGACAGTCCACACTATCCGTTTTATACCAATTAAGTACTTCGGTATAATTAAAAACCAGTTCCTAGTCCCTATACCTGTAGGGGCAGCGCAGGTATAGAGGTGTCATATTTAATTGTGCCCTATCTGCTATTTTCCTAGACAAGTTACCTAGCTGTTAGACCTTAGTGGTGCAGAAAAGTCTTGAAAGCCTCATTGTTTCGTTGTTTTTAGTCATGAGTTCAAGCATCAAATTCCGTGACTCTGGCAAACTCAATCCGAC
>JBCCWF010000561.1:0-4244 GCA_039194035.1 Cyanobacteria bacterium P01_E01_bin.6
ACTGGCGTTGAACTGACATTGAAACGTTATCCACAGCTTCTCACGGTGCTTAACCTTACAGCAGACTAAGGTCATGTCACAATAAAGAAAAATTAAACGTTTTAGATAAATTTAGATAAATGGGTTAGGTGACCGTGTTGTCATTTTTGAGTAAACTTCGAGAAATTATTGGCCGTTGGTGGTCAGAATTTACGCTCCAGACTCGCCTAATGGCAGCCGCTACGCTCGTTGTTTCTCTGTTAATGAGTGGCCTGACATTTTGGGCTGTGAATACGATTCAGCAAGATGCCCGGTTAAATGACACACGATTTGGCAGTGATTTAGGGTTGCTCCTCGCGTCAAACGTGTCTCCCTTGGTTGGAGACGGTAACCGTAGTGAGCTTGCCCGCTTTTCCTATCGCTTCTACAACAGCACATCTAGCATCCGCTATATGATCTATGCGGATGAAGATGGTGACATTTTCTTTGGTATTCCTTTTTCAGAGTCGGAAGTTCAGAACTCGTTGACGATTCAGCGACGCATTCAGCTGCCTGAAACCTATCGTCAAGACATGAATCAGCCGATGGTGCGGCAACACATCACGCCGGATGGCGAAGTGACAGATGTGTTTGTGCCGTTGATCTACGATAAAAAATACCTAGGTGTCTTAGCCATCGGGATTAACCCGAACCCGACGGTAGTGGCGTCATCTCATCTGACCCGAGATGTGACGATTGCCGTGTTCGTTTCGATTTGGGTGATGGTTATCTTGGGAGCTGTCTTTAATGCGCTAACGATTACGCAGCCGATTAAAGAGCTGCTTGTGGGCGTTAAGAATATTGCAGCCGGAAATTTCAAGCAGCGCATTGACCTCCCCTTGGGCGGAGAGTTAGGTGAATTAATCTTCAACTTCAACGAGATGGCTGAGCGGTTGGAGCGCTATGAAGAGCAAAACATTGAAGAATTGACAGCAGAAAAGGCGAAACTTGAGACTCTCATGGTCACCATTGCGGATGGAGCCGTGTTGTTGGACGCTGAAATGCGCGTGATACTTGCGAATCCGACTGCCCGACGAGTGTTGGGATGGAATAATCAGCAAGAGGATGTTTTGGGAGCGAATGTCTTAAACTACTTGCCTCCGTCTGTTAAGGCAGAATTGACGAAGCCTTTGTATAAGATTGCGACGGGTCAGTTTCTCACGAGTGAGCATGAGCGAGAGGGGGCAGAGTTTCGCATCATGATAACGGAACCAGTCCACCGCACTGTTCGAGTGTTATTAACGACGGTTCTCGATCAATCTAAAGAGAACTTAAAAGGCATTGCGATTACGATCCAAGACATTACGCGTGAAGTTGAGCTAAACGAGGCAAAAAGTCAGTTCATCAGCAATGTGTCTCACGAATTGAGGACGCCGTTGTTTAATATCAAGTCGTTTATCGAGACGCTGCATGAATATGGCGAAGACTTAACGGAGACTGAGCGAAAAGAATTTTTGGATACTGCGAATCGAGAGACAGATCGCCTGACTCGATTAGTGAATGATGTGTTGGATTTGTCTCGATTGGAGTCGAGTCGGCGATACCAGTTTGATGCGGTGGATTTGATTCAACCGGTAGAGCAGACCTTGAGAACCTATCAACTCACGGCTAAAGAAAAAGGACTGGAGCTTCAGCAGGAAATTGATCCTGATCTGCCTCAGGTTCTAGGAAATTACGACTTGTTGCTCCAAGTATTTACCAATCTGGTGGGCAACTCCATGAAGTTCACCGAGTCTGGTGGATCTGTGATGATTCGTGCCTACGGCTTAGAGTCTTCTTCAAAGCATGCTCATCATCATATTCGGGTGGAGGTGTCTGATACAGGGATTGGCATCGATGAGGAAGACCAGAAGGCGATCTTTGATCGATTTTTCAGGGTAGAGAACCGTGTCCACACATTAGAAGGCACGGGCCTTGGACTTTCAATTGTGCGCAACATTGTTGAAAAACACCATAGTTCCGTTCATCTCATCAGTGAAGTTGGGGTTGGGACTACTTTCTGGTTTGACTTGGCTGCATATAAGCCAGAGGCTCCCTCTTTTGAAGCTTTGTTGTCCTTGAATCACGGCAATGGGTCTGAAAAGAACGGCTCTGAAGATGTTGGCGAGGGCGATCGCCCGTCTGTCGAATCTCCGGCTATTGCCGCATCGTCGCTGGTATCGCACTCTGCCTTACCCCAATCTGACCCTGACCTCGTGGGGTTTACGAATAAACAAGACACTGGAGTCTAGGGTTTTGGCGCTTTGTCAGATTCACTCATGGCTTCGTTGCAATGTTGAGACGTGTGCCAAGTCTTGAGTTCACGTGATAAGTAGCTAGCCATCATTAAACGTAACCTTGCAAATCTTGTGCCGCCCGCGCAGCGGGCGGCACAAGATTTGGATTTTGGTTTTAATCATATCCAGGTACTTGCCAAGTTCACACGGAAATGGATGGTGCTGTATCAAAAACCGTAACCCTCGAAATATCTGAGGAATTCTCCCATAGATTTGAAGAGTAGTCTGATGTCTTGAGCCGAATGTTATGCGTACGTCATCCGTTGCACTGAGTGTGCTTGCTGTTGTTGGAATTGTTGCTCCTGGAGCGATCGCCCTTTCTCCTCTATTGGCCAGTGAAATGACAACATCATCCGGTTCGATAGACACGGATGGGGAAAGTTCCAGCACTCTGGAACCGTTTCTCGGCTTGAATGGATTTGGGTTAGAACTAGCGTCGTCACCGGATCAGCAATCGGTTAATCAGGCGAATCGTGTGGTTGACAATCCAATCGGTGGAGAGTATGAGCGCTATCGCCAAGTGATTCAGCAGACGGTCAACATGGTGCATGACCACGACGCGCAGCAATTAGCAGACCAATATGGGTTGGATGTGTTGAACGTGACGTGGGAAGATACGGGGCGATTCAACAATTCTGCTGTTGGCCCTAACATCAGCGACATGACGATTCAGGTGCAGCAGCAAGACCCAAGGACTGGGGAGTATGCTCTGCATCTCATGCCTGTCATCCGTTACCCGAACTTTACCGATCACTCGGCAGATATTCCCATTGATCAGTTCTATGTGCCCGTGGGCAACGAACAGGGAGACGATCTACAGTCTGTATCGCTGGAAGAACTCCTCGGCAATCTGCGGCGCTACTTGACGGATCCTGACTCGTGGACGGGGCGTGATAATGCGCTGTTGGCTGACCGCGATACCCATGTGCTGGTGAGTGCCCAAGCCGCTTTTTTACCTGTGCCACAAGAAGGCATCGCTGAATTTAACCCTGTGCTGTTCAACTATCAGTCGTATCCTGGCGATCCAGCTGTGCTGACGATTTTGGCAACCCGTGAAGGAACGAGCGTCACGGTGATTGATAATCAGCGTGATGGGTTTGACGCAGGACATACCTGGGGGCAGCGACTCTTTTTTAACCAGAATGGCGATCGCGCGAGTCTGACCGGGCAGCGCGCCAGTGACGTTATCTTAGACAATCCTCAATCGAGCAGCGATCCAGATGAGCCGAACTCTGACGACATTAGTCGTGCCGCTGAGGCAGACGGTCTCAATATGGTGATGCTAATCCAGGTGCCCCTCCGTCAAAAAGAACCCATGAGGTTTGGTATGGCTGAGGATAGTGTGGCGATGGCTCCTGCTGCTGAGATGGAGTCTCAATCACTGGCGAGAGCGAGCGACGTTGAGGCTGCGGTCATTGGTCATGGTGAGGTTGAGGGGCCATTTACAGAAATTGATGGGTTGCCGATTGAGCGCGATCCTGATTTCCCCATTCGAGTAACGGTGCAATTTTATAAGGCAACTAGCAATGGCGTTGTGTCTGAAGACGACATGCAGGAAATTCGTCAGCAAATTGCGCGGGTCTACGCTGAGGCAGACTATGTCGGTAGCCTCGTTGTTGATGGTTTAACGGGGCGTCCCACAGAGTATGAAGGGCCTCACGAGGAACCCATTGGGTGGTGGGATGACTTTTGGCGTCGCTACGAAGAACAGTTAGGGCGATCGCGCGACGATGCCCTCAATATATGGCGACGGCTCGTTGGGCAAGAAACTGAGTCTTAACGATAATGTATCAATCAACCCGGTTTGCAATCACTTGACAGGGTCACCCCTGATGGGTGCCGAGCAACTGGGTTGTTGCGATCGCATGCTTCGTGAAAGTAATTGGCTAAACTATTGATTGAGGAATGATTTGAAAAAAAACCTGGGGAGCGCCCCTCCGGGGCGCTCCC
>JBCCWF010000562.1:0-4243 GCA_039194035.1 Cyanobacteria bacterium P01_E01_bin.6
AACCTGGTGGTGTTGTTAACTTCGAGGCTATACCGATTTCTGAGGGTTCGGGGCCTGATGCAAACATCTCACCCGACTACAATTTTGAAGTTTTAATTCCTTGGGGGGCTTCACTCCAGCCAACTGGAACTAGCTACGAAGGGGATCCAAATAGCCGCCCAACTGCTGACCAACAAGCCCAGCAGATTGGCATCGGTCACGATGGAATGCACTTCTTCCCAATTGATGGCAGCAACGAGCATGGTGTCATTGCGATAAACCATGAATTTGGCACCAACTTCCATCTCGTCGGGATCGGCGATGGCGGAAACGCTGAGCAGGTTCAAACTCTCGAGCAAACTCGTCTTTCTCAGAACGGGCATGGTGTATCTGTCATTGAAGTGAGGAAGATCAATGGCACGTGGCAGAATGTGGCCAGCGACAAGAACCGCCGCATTACTGTAAACACCCCTGTTACTTTTAGTGGCCCCGCGGCTGGACATCCTTTACTACAAACACCTATCGGAAATAATCCTCAAGGAACGGTTAACAACTGTTCAAACGGTAAAACTCCTTGGGGTACTTACCTCACGTGCGAAGAAAACTTTAATGGTTATTTCGGTGCAACAGGTGAGTGGACTCCTACTGCGTCTCAAGAGCGCTATGGATTTAGCGAAACAGGTTTCAACTACGGCTGGTATAACCATGATCCACGGTTTGACCTGTCAAATACTAGCTACAGAAATGAAGAGAATCGTTTTGGCTGGGTTGTTGAAATTGATCCGATGAATCCGTCTCAGACTCCTGTTAAGCGCACTGCTCTAGGTCGTATGAAGCATGAGAATGCTGAGCTTGTGGTTAATCCTCGCAACCGTGTTGTTGTCTACATGGGTGATGACCAGCGCTTCGATTACATCTACAGGTTTGTGTCCGCAGGAAACTACCAGCAGATGATCCGTCAGGGTCGTAGTCCTTTAGATGAAGGAATTCTCTATGTTGGTCAATTTAGACCTTCTGGCCGAGTTTACTGGCTTCCATTGACAATGGATAACCCTGTTTTGAGAGAGAATTTCGCAAATCAGGCGGAAATCTTGATTAATACTCGAATTGCAGCGGATCTTGTTGGGGCAACCCCCATGGATCGCCCAGAGTGGGTTTCCGTGGCGCCTAACGACCGTGGTGATGTTTTCATATCCTTAACCAACAACAGCCAACGAACTCAATCAGATCGTGCAAACCCCTTGGCTCCTAACCCAGATGGTCATATCCTCTGGATTCGTGGAAAAAATCATATCAAGGCAGTCAACCGTTGGGATGTTTTAATTCGTTCCGTCGAAACTCATGGTGAAGGAGATGAGCGTAACTTCAGCGACCCTGACGGTATCATGATTGACTCTGATGGGAGACTGTTTATTCAAACCGATGGTGGCCAGCAGCAAGAACTCAACAATCAGATGTTAGTTGCTGACTTGAGCAACCTTCGACCGAATGCTCGTGAAAACCGGATCAATCGTGATCAGATGGACATTCGCCGTATGTTCACAGGTCCAGCAGGTTGTGAAGTCACTGGCATCACAACAACTCCTGACCGCCGAACAATGTTCATCAATGTCCAACACCCTGGTGACGGTGATCCAAGCCTCACCAGCTTCCCTGCACCATTCGGCAGTGGAAGAATTCCTCGTGATTCCACCATTGTTATCACGAAGAAAGACGGCGGTATCATCGGGAGCTAAACCCAAACCAAGTTGGGAACCGTACTTCCCAACTTGGTTTGGGTTTAAAGAGATAAGTGGATAGCCATAATTAAACGTATTCTTCCAAATCCTGTGCCGCCCGCGCAGCGGGCGGCACAGGATTTGGGCTTTTGGTTTTAATGACGTCCAGGTACGATCCCTGTCGCAGTGTTATTTAGCAGAGGAAGAAAAAGTCAATCTCTGAAATTTCTCTTGGGTAAAGATTCCAGGCTTTTATCAAGCCGTATCCTACCCGACTTGAATTCTCATCAAGCGGAACTTATCGAGAATCTATCTCATGATATTCTCGATTTCACCATATAGATCATATGATCTAAATTACATTTTTATTTGAGTCGACAAAGGTTTCGATTTTTCTCTAGCCTAGGAAAAATGCTGAGACAGGGATCGTCCAGGTACTTATAGCCGTAGGCAAGTGAGTTAGACCAGACATTTTTATTGGGTGCGAAGAACCCAACAAAAATATCTGGTCTAAGCTAAATATGGTTGCATCTGTAACGTATGGGCAAATGCTTCGTATTGTGAGGTTTTGTCTGTTAGGTCTCTGATTGGCCTTTGCTGACACGTCAGGATTCGTTTAAGTAGCTTGGCGTTATTAAACTAAAAACCCAAAAACCTGGGGAGTGCCCCTCCGGGGCGCTCCCCAGGTTTTTAAAGTGGGTTTATTGATGCCTATCTATTGATGCTTATCTACTTAAGCAAGAGGATGTTGATTTTCTTTGCGTGAACGAATCTTTATTTATTCCCTCATCATCGCCACACTCTGATTGCTGTCTGCTCATACAGCGCTTTTACTGTGACATGACTAAGTTACCTAAAACATAAAAATCTGGTTACTCCGTGATCACCTGAGCCATACTGGACGCACTTGGCCCCTTTTTTGGTTCACGGCTCATGGCGATTCCCTCTAGCATTCGCAAAATTCAAACCTTGGTGATGGCCTATCATCCTTTGATCGTCATTGAAACGGTTGAAGAAGATCGGGTGCAAACGCTGCTTAAGCAAGCGACCCAAGAAATGCAAACAACATTGTTTGAGTGGTCGGTGACTCAGGGATTGGTGCGATCGCCCGGTACTTATGATGCTCCGTGGATTAATGAATGTGCGCCTCCGGGGGCCAATAAGCCTGTACCTGTAGAGAACACAGAAGAACCTGGAGGTCTCCTCGAGCACCTCCAAGACACCGGACAAAAAGCACTGTATTTGCTCAAGGATTTTGCACCACACTTGGACGATATCGTCCTTACTCGCCAATTTCGGGAAGTTCTACAGCTTTTTGCCCAAACCCGCTCAGCCATCATCCTCACAGGAGATGCCATTACCCTCCCTCGCGAAATTGCACATACTGCTGTGCTCTATGACCTGCCGTTGCCAGGACGAGACGAACTCTATCAAGTTGTCTCAGAGGTGGTACGAAGCCTGAAGGCAAAGAATCGCATCCAAGTATCGATTCAGAAACACGAGGTACCGATTTTGGTACAGTCGCTGATGGGCATGACCCTAAAGCAGGCACGACAGGTTGTTGCCTATGCAGCCTTAGAAGATGGCGAGATTTCTGTCCGCGACGTCACCAAGATTCTGCATCGAAAGTCTCAGGTCATTCACGAAGATGGGTTGCTGGAGTACTTGCCCGTAGAAGAGAACTCAGCAGAGTTGGGTGGGTTCACGGGACTGAAAGGATGGCTTCAGCGCGCAAAGGTTGGATTTAGTCCTGACGCTAAGAAATTTAATTTGAAGCCTCCAAAAGGTGTGCTGATTGTCGGGATTCAAGGGTGCGGCAAATCTCTTGCGGCAAAGGCGATCGCCCGTGAGTGGCGCATGCCGTTGCTCAAGCTAGATGCTGGAAAACTCTACGACAAGTACATTGGAGAATCTGAGAAAAACTTTCACCGGGCTATCAAACTCGCAGAGTCCATGGCTCCAACGGTGCTGTGGATTGATGAAATTGAGAAAAGCCTGGGCATGGGGGGAGGAGATTCTGATGGCGGGCTGAGTCGTCGCTTGTTTGGGTCGTTTTTGACATGGCTTCAAGAAAAATCTCAGGATGTGTTTGTGGTCGCCACAGCGAATAACCTCTCTCAGATTCCTCCGGAATTGCTCCGCAAAGGCCGCTTCGATGAGATTTTCTTTGTTGATTTGCCAGACGATACAGAACGCGAAACTATTCTCAAGATTCATCTAACCCTTCGGAATCAAGACCCAGAACAATTTGATATGGGTGCGCTTTTGTTAGCGACGGATGGTTTTAGTGGTGCCGAAATTGAACAGGCGGTGATTGCTAGCCTGTATCATGCACTCTATCTGAAGCAAGACTTGAGTACTGACTTGTTGATTCAGGAAATCAAATCAACGGTTCCGCTCTCTGTTTCTCGCCGAGAAGATTTGGAGCAGCTAAGGGCGATCGCCCAAGAAAGATTTGTCAGCGCTAAATAAGTAGCTTGGCGCTATTAAACTAAAAACCCAAAAACCTGGGGAGCGACCCTCCGGGGCGCTCCCCAGGTTTTTAA
>JBCCWF010000563.1:0-4241 GCA_039194035.1 Cyanobacteria bacterium P01_E01_bin.6
GGATGTCAGCTTCACTTAGCTTTGGAGGTGAATCTTTCTTGCTCAAAGGGATTCAACAATATATTGAGCTACTCCAGACTGACACCATGTGGATGACTGCCGATAAAAATAGGGATTTTCTTAAGCCTGAGCAGTAACGCTTAATGTTATAATTCTGTTTCGTAGTGCTATCTTTGACCATCCTGTGTTCCCTTTGAGTAAGGGAACACAGGATGGTCTATAAAAATCTCTAGGAGTTTCAGTTTGTTGTCCATCTACCTCTAAATTAAATACCTTAAACCAAGTTGGGAACTACAGTTTCCAATCTAGGCGAGGTTTAGACGTAGATGACGCGACTGGCTTAAAACTCTTTTGAGAACTGTCCATACACTGTATATTTTCATGGTGTGTGGATTTTATTTTGTTGATTTGATTCTGTATGGCCTGTGCTCCGTCGTTCCTGAGTCAGGTTCATGCTGGCAATATGATCGAAAATAATTGGTTATAGACATCTGAGGATTATTGTATGGCACAGGTTACGGTGGGAGAGAACGAAGGAATTGAATCTGCCCTGCGTCGCTTTAAGCGGCAAGTGTCGCGGGCCGGCATTTTTTCTGATTTGAAGCGAATTCGGCATTTTGAAACACCGAGTGAAAAGCGGAAGCGGAAGGCCAACTCTCGCTACCGCAAAGGTGGTCGCTAGAGACCGTCGCTCACTTCAAATTGGTTCTCAGTAACCTGTAAATAATTCAGGCAGGCAGCAGTTTCTTTGATAGAACTACGCCTGCCTGAATTATTTTGAGTCCGTATCCGTAGAGACAGCTGCTGCATATTCTGGATTATCCGTCTCTTCTGGTTCGTCAGCGTCTAGATCCTCATCATCTTCTAACAGACCGTCTTGACCGAGTTCGGTCAAAAATCGGAGTGATTTAGCAATATGGGTTGCACACTCGTGAGGAGAGGTGCCATAAAATGCGGCCCATGCATCAGCCTTATGGTTGTCATAGGTGTCTGCTTGTTCTGGATAACGTTCTAGCCATGCCAGTCTGACGGCATGGCCCACAAGGACGTCGAGTACAATATTTCCCTCGTAGATCAAATCGGGGTTCTGCTTGGCGATCGCGGCCAACTCCACAAGCGCTTCGATGTTGACCTGCCGATATTCTGGAGCCTGGATTTTGTTGAGTAAATGCTCAATATGGAGTGCAAAATTCTGCTCTCCAGGGGTCATCTCAGAGAGTAATAGTCGACTATTGAGTCGGTTCCGACGTTCTAGCTTGTCGCCAATCACAATGCCCCGACAATGCTGCAACACAGTCCAAACACACTCGTGAAAATCTGATGGAACAAAGTTTAGCGAACCATCTCGTTGGCGCTGCTTCCACCAACCACCTGGCGGGGGTTCTGTTGACGTATCTTCTGGCAGTACAACCCACTGAATATTCCGTTTTTTCGCAATCAATGATTCCTTTTTGAAGAGGGTTTTGTTTAATCCTGCATATCCTTGCAAGACCTGTTTTAGAAGGCTTTTGATATCAAATGGGCTTAGCTGCATGAGAAACTCATAGGCTTCGTCCGGTGACAGCCTCTGCTCATCAGCAATTTCGCCTGTGATCAGCAAAATCAGATATCCAACTCGAAGCGTGAGAAGGTCGTTGAAGAGATCGGGATCGGTTTTGAGGAGGATACTAAGATAAATCAGTATTTCTTGCGTCAATGGGCGATCGCGCACGTCTTCGCCGCAAAACGTCTTAATCGTATACAAGATTTCGTCAGGGGACATGGGCTCCGTAATCAGTGATGCCTTGCTGTAGGATTTGCCGACGGCCACCTGTTTTTGACGCACCAGAATGTCGGTCACCGCATCCGACAAACTAATATCGACCTTGTCTAATAATCCCGCTGCTCGACGAATGATCGTCCATCGTTCGAGCTGCACTGCGTTTTCATAGACTTCTGTGAGCAACATCTGAACTGAGACGGTTTCTCCGGGAGCGCCTAGTCCCGTATCAAAGTCCAGTTTTTCTAACCGAAGGAGGGTCTCCAATAACTCGATCTGCTCATATAAATTCAGAGACTCTCGCAACCTCTTCAGCAGCAAAGAAATATTCGTTTCACGTTCCAGCAAAAATTCTTGCATACTGCTCAACGGGCCACATTTGTCAGGATCGACAGGAAGATAACATCGACGATGGAATCGATCATCAATTGCGGGAGTAGCAAGCGGCATGTCGTGGACGTGGTCGATGCGTTCCGTCTTCGCTGTGAGCGTAAATTGATGCAGGGATCCTAGCCGCACGGGTATGCCATCACAATCTCCATCTCGAAGCTGCTTGATGATGGCGAGTAGAGGCGAATCCTCTATGTTGCCTCTCTGCCCAATTTCAAACATGGTGTGCGTTAGCAATAGGGTGACGGTGGGTCGGCCCAAGTCATTCCAGTGGCTAGAAATATAGGCGAGTTCTCCTTTCATCTGAGCCATCAGGAAATGATAGTCGACGGTTAGATAAAACTGTTGCGAGTCGAGGAACGAGGGTAAAAAAGTCACCGTTTTACCGCGAACGCGAAAAATACGGGAGGTTGTGAGACTACGTAAGCGCCGCAAGGGGCGTCCCGTTAACTTCAATTTTTCATTGATGCCGATTTGAGAATAAATGCGAGCCAGGTCATCTGGTTTTTGTACATTGATTGGCTCAAGCTCTTCTAGGGTCTGAGTTTTAATTCCGTAGGTTGCCAGTTGAGTTTTGAGCGCGTTGTCTTCAGACAGCAGCGCAATTTGTACCAGTGCGAGGGGGCGATCGCCCCCTCGTAGATGCCGTCCCATTGGATCAATGTCCCCAATCGAAAGACATCCATCCTGGATCATTTGCCCCAGCAAGAACAAACTTTGAGCCCAAACGAGAGGAATATTATGGTTGGGAATGCGACGTTGACTATGTGGCGACTCTCGCTCTGGATCAAGAGCGGATGCTTCAAGATAATAAAGCTCAGGCAACAGGGGCAGTCCATTTTTTTCTACCGTGAGACCATCGAGCCGACGACGATAGGCTGCAGCACGCTCATGATCCCCTAAAAACAGGGCATCTAGTAAAAGGTATGTGAAGAATAATGGCCATTCACACTCAATGTGTTCAAATTTTTTCAACTCCCAGGGGTCATAGTGCAGTCGACTCACGTCTTCAATCACGGTTTGATGACCATCTCGGAGAAATCGCTTACATCCATACGTCCCTTCCAGCAATCGAGTGATTTTTGCACGAGTTTGGTCTACTAACTCTGTTTTTTCCACAGCAAACGCAGGAAAACCGATGACACTGAGAACAGCCGCATCCACTTCCTTGGAGCCTGATTCCCTGGGGAGAAGAGATTCTAGGGTAATCTGAGCACGAACAATTTCATCTGGTAGCACATGCACAACCGACGATTGTCCACCGTTAACCCCAAATAAGTTAAAGCCATTCATCGCCTCTAGTGCAGCCTTCGCCATGCCAATGGAGCTGGCATTCAGTTCTGGCTTACCATGATTGATCTTATTGCCACGCTCCCAAATACCGTAGTCTGGTGTGCGATAGGCTCGACCAATGTAATAGACCAAGTTTTGAATGAAATTCACTTCATCCAAGGTATAGATAATTTGAATCCCCGATGTTGTCATTTGGGCAAGCATCAGCAGATAGATAGAGGTCGCGTCGATTTGTAAGTGTCCCCACTCATCATCTGCAACCACAGAGGCTCCCGTCTGGGTACTGTATTTTGCATGAAGGGAATCGATGGGTAATTGGGTTCGCTTAAAACGCTCAACTTTATCTGCCTGACGCATCATGCTCATCAGTAGCCCGCGCATGAGTTTGATCACGCTATGCTCCAACTCATAGGCGCGTCCATTATGTTCATCCACGTTTCGGTAGGCAAGCGACAAGCCCCAGACTGCCAAAATGCTATAAACGTTATCCCGCACCCAAGCATCGGTGTAATCTCCATGAGTATTCACAGCCGTACTGGCAGGAAACAGACCTGTAATCGGGTGTTGGCGACACAAAATCACACGCTGCACTTGGTCGTCGTAGCTAGCCAACAGTTCTGTCAACGCTCTGTCGGTATCCATGTGCCCCATTGGTTCAACGCTCATGATGTGGTTTGAATAGACGTGATGAAGGTAAGCCGTTAGCGATTTAATTTTGGTGGCGTTAACCCCCCGGAGGCGGGGGACAACCACCCAAAAAAACGCAATTTATCTTGTGAAGCCGCAAGCAGAACACTAC
>JBCCWF010000564.1:0-4224 GCA_039194035.1 Cyanobacteria bacterium P01_E01_bin.6
AGCAGAAATAATGTGTAGAGCGTACTATCGCACTGGGCTGTAGAGGGTTTTGATATCTCACGCATGGCCTAGCACTCACTCAGACAGAAGGGGCTGCTATCACCATACAGGTTAGCTATTTTGTCAATGCGTAAGTCCTATGATCAATACACGACTTGACAATATATAGAGAAACTAGGGTATGAGGCGCGCACCGCACACCTCATACCCTAGTTTCTTCCTTGCAATGTTGAGAAATGTGCACAGCCACGTCGTGTGAGCGATGACGATGATGGCTCAGTTACCATCGCTACCCACAGATGTTCCAGTGCTATTTCATGCCGATGCCTAAGGATCCGTTTGCACAGTCAAGACCTGAGGTGGGGTTGCATCAGGGGGATAAATCATTTCTACTCGAACGAAGCGGCGATCGCCCGGTAACATACGAAGACGAATCAATGGTTGTCCTTGTTGCCCCTGACGCTGGATCAAATGAAAATAGCGAGTTTGTCGGATATTCCAATCATCCTCATATTGCAGTCGGACGGTGCCGCGAAAGAAGATGCGATTTGCCGGAGGAGACAGAAATGATAATCCACTGTCAAGGCGCTCATTTTGCAGCGGAGTTTGAAAGAGAATGTTGACGGTTTGTAAGTGCTCCGTTGGGTTATGTAATGGCAGCGATAGATCGTATTTCACGCCATAATTGCCGTGGGCGCGAAATGCGGTGTCTTGATAGCGCACTAACATCGGCGCACTCTGAATCTGACCGGTGCCAAAAGTATTGCGGTCTACAGAACTCACGACATAAGAATATTGTTCTCCGGCATCAGGAATGGTTAACGTATCACTGTCGGGTGTGTCTGTCAGGGATGTCACCCATTCAGAGCCCTGAGCAATGCCAGATACTCGTCCATAAAAGAATCGACTGACGGAAGCGGTATCGGGGGGAGTAGGGGCAAGATCTCGTGGGCCAGCTAGACTGCCTCTTCGAAGCAGTCGAACCCAGTCCCGACGGGTAGGCACAAGTTCATTGCCATCTAGGGTTTTTGGCGCATACATCGCAAGGCTAGCCAAATAGATGGGGCCGTTGCTATTCAGATTCATGAGGACTGAACGTCCGTTGCTTGGAATGGGACGATTATCAGGCAAGGGAAGGGGAGGAGGTTCTTGAGGAGCTTTGTCCCCAGCATCCCTGATACCGTCCACACCCTCTTCATCTTCAAGCTCTTCAGGTTCAGGGGGAGGTAGCGGCACAGGAATCACTCGGCCACCAATCCATGTGCCATCCGTGGGAA
This sequence comes from Cyanobacteria bacterium P01_E01_bin.6, assembly GCA_039194035.1. Taxonomy (GTDB): domain Bacteria; phylum Cyanobacteriota; class Cyanobacteriia; order CAKZMO01; family CAKZMO01; genus JBCCWF01. The sequence continues at coordinate 1,278 of JBCCWF010000564.1, forward strand.
CTGTGAGCCGCCGCAAAGGAATCGGCACATTCAGCAGCAGCACAGGTTGACGGGGCGGAATTGAGATAGATTCAGGGAGGTACGAATGCCGCTGCCCTCTCAACACATCATTAACTGTGCGGCTACCGGGACCAGAAAATACAGTCCCCAAGGGATTGGCCACGTAAGGCGGTAAATCAAGATAGGGCGCATCTTGACCGAGATAGGTCGCGCCATGCAGCGAGGTGATCTCTATTGGTTGGCGCGTTGGATTATAGGCCAAAATGCCTAAATATACCGTACGGTTATCATCTGCATTGAGGCCACGTGCGACGTGATGTGCAAACACATCAAACCGCCCTTCCAATGGGTAATTGAGGTGAGCAGATGGAACCTCCATACTATTGGGCGGAAAGGTGGATAGCAAAATGCCATCGGATTGGATGAGTTCAGGACTATTACTGTTGAATACGGGCACAGTGTCGAGCCCACCAGGCAGTGGCCTAACCTCTTGAGATTCGATAATTTGCCGAGGAACCGTCTGTGTCGGTAGGGGCGGCGGTAACGGCATCGGTGGAGGTGGAACGGGACGCGCAATTTGCGCCAAGGTAATAAAAGACAGAACAGTCAGCATGAATAATTACAGCAACCAAAAGAAAACAAATAATCCCGAGGCCAATAAGGATTTCGGCATTGACCGTAAACGATTTTCTGCACCCATATATCCTAAAGGCTTCATCAACATAAATGAATAGAAGGAGCATCACGCTCATCAGAGCATCTCACAAACACCAGAAAACTGCACATACTCTTTAATTCACGCTTACAAGGGTTTAATCATGCTCACAAGGGTTGCAGTAGGGTTGCAGAGATGTCCCCCCATAAACTTTCGCTAGGATACTTACAGATTGATTCAAATGCTAGTCTCTTTGGTCAGGATATTATCTCTCAGTTTTACTCATCATCGGGAGCATGGGATAACACGTGAAGCTTTTGAATTGGCCACCCCGTTCTTTCAATCAAAGCGATGAGATGAACTATCAGGGCGATCGCCCTCTGCAAACTCTTTTCAATCTTTACCGCCATGACACCAAGAATCTCGGGCTCTCCCAACTGTTTTATCTGATTAAACATAGCCCAGAATGGATTCGCCCCATTCTCATTGCTAACATTGTCGACATTATTTCTGCTCCGTCACGCCATGACCTATCAGAGTTATGGACCAATGGCATTGTTCTCGCCGTTTTGGTTGCGCAAAATATCCCGATGCATTATCTGCATGTAGGGTTTATGAGTACTGCCACGCGCCATATGGAATACAATCTTCGGTCTGCCATGACTCGGCGCTTTCAGGAGTTGTCCATCGGGTTTTATCACCAAAATAGTAAAGGCGCACTCCAAACGAAGGTCACACGAGATGTTGAAGCGATTCAAGACCTCACTCGATATGTGTTTCAGCTTTTACCATCTGCCGTACTGACCATTATCTTTGCGCTCGCTGCAACGGCTGTTCGGGCACCGTGGTTTTTGTTGTTTTTTATTGGCACCGTGCCAGTTGCCGCTACGCTGGTGCGATCGCTCCGGACTCCCATTCGTCAGCGAAATCGTGATTTTCGCCAACAGATTGAACATATGTCTGCCCGCCTGATTGAGATGATTCAGCTCATTCCCGTCACCCGTGCCCACGGAGCTGAGCAGGTAGAAATTGATCGGATCAATGATCGACTGTCCTCGGTGCGAGAAGCGGCCATGCGACTGGACTCGATTAATGCGATCGCCGCTTCATCTTCATGGGTCACATTGCGGATGTTTAATGGGATATGCCTGGTGTCATCAGCCTATTTGGCTTACACCGGAAAGCTCGACATCACCGTCGGGGATGTCGTGTTGTTGACAGGCTACTTCGACTCTCTGACAGGAGCCATCGTTCAAATCATGATGGCGTTACCTCAGATTGGGCGAGGCTTTGATGCAATTCGGTCAGTTAGTGATGTTCTGGAATGCCCTGATGTAGAGCAAAATCAGGGCAAGCGAGCCGTTGACACAGTGCAGGGAGACTTTGTCTTTGATCATGCAGGATTCCACTATTCTTCCCATGAGCAACATGCCGTTCAGGGACTATCGCTCCATGTGTGTGCCGGGGAAACAATTGCCATTGTCGGCCCTTCGGGTGCCGGGAAATCTACCCTGTTGAACCTCATTATTGGGTTTGTGCGTCCTACAGATGGACGTATTTTGCTGGATCACCAGGATATGGCCGAGCTAGATTTGCGTACCTATCGCCAATTTGTGTCTGTGGTGTCGCAGGAAACCATCCTATTTCAAGGGACGGTTCGAGAAAATATTGTGTATGGCGCAACTGGAATTAGCGACGACCAAATCCAGCGGGCGATCGCCGATGCCAACGCTGCTGAGTTCATCAATGACCTGCCCGAAGGACTTGACACACGCATTGGAGAAGAAGGAATGAAGCTGTCGGGAGGTCAACGTCAACGATTGGCGATCGCCCGTGCCCTCATCCGCAACCCACGGGTATTGATCTTGGACGAGGCGACATCTGCTCTCGACACCGCCACAGAACTCCAAATTCAGGATGCATTGGAATATTTAATGGAAGGCCGAACGACCTTTGTTGTTGCCCATCGCCTATCGACCATTCGCAAAGCCAACCGCATTGTTGTGATGAAAGAAGGCCACATGGTTGAAATTGGAAATCACCAGAGCTTAGTTGAGCAAGATGGCCTCTATTCACACCTACATTCACTCCAAACGTGAGGGCATGCTAAATCACACTGATGCGAAGGGATCTGCAAATAAAAAAGATACCCAATAGAGGGGCGGCGGGCTACGCCCGCCGCCTTGAGAGGCCAGCAGCAAGCCTCCAATGGTGTTCGGGATTTTGCACCTCAATCAAAGGCTCACACCTAACGGGTTCGAGGTGGAGGCGATGCGAATTCGGTGGTGCACA
>JBCCWF010000565.1:0-4210 GCA_039194035.1 Cyanobacteria bacterium P01_E01_bin.6
AAAAGGATACGCATTATGTGAGTTATTTAAAGTTCTTGTATATCAAGGGTTTTGATTAGCCTCCCAATCAGGAACTTAAGTGATTTCGACGTATCTACGTCATTCCAGCGATCAACTCACATAAGCCGTAGGATCTTAGATTTCATTGCTTATTTCAATGACACCATGGCCAAACCATTCAAATGGACTTACGAAGGCAAGGCATTGAAGATCTGAGTAATGGTAGGTATATTCACGCCAGAGAGTACTAGTCCGTTAGAACAGAGAGCATTGAGCTACGAAAGACCCAAAAAGTCGAATGTTACACTCTTTTACGAGAATGACATCAAAATGCTTTTAAGATTAAGAACTTCTTAAAAGGATGCCGAACTAAGTTTTTTGCGGATAACTTGATAATCAAGATACCTCCTAACTGCGTCTACAGCCCTTTCAAGTTTCGCAAACCACTTAGGTTTAGAAGCTTCGAGAGGGCTGGTATTTTTGTGTCGATTTGTAAGCACACGCAATTGGAGAAGTTGTCAAACCACTTAAAAATGGTGCTTCGTAGCAGCTGACTCGAACAGAGAAAAAATACAAATGCCTCCTTTAAAGAGACCGTCGAACAGTTCTCTTAAAGGGGGCATGTTGGATAAGGAGGCATGTTGGATTTCTCAACATTCAGGCTATGACATGGCCTGAATAATGACATCAAAATAAGGACTGGCTGCCTTCGCATCATCAGTCTCTAAAAGGCCTAACGACGCTTTCTTAAGGCACTCAACCGCAGCAACCATACCGGGAACCGGTACACCAAGGGAATTATACATTTCGCGAACTCCAATCAATCCAATTGACTCAATTGGATCCTTGTCGCCGGACACAACTCCATAGGTGATAAGGCGAAGATACCAACCATAGTCGCGCAAGCACAAAGCTCGTTGCTTTTGCCCAAAGGCGTTACCACCAGGCGCAATAAAGTCAGGACGTCTTTGCCAAAGCTGACGACTCGCTTCATCTATAATCTTTTTCTCATTTTCAGCAAGGGTAGTGGCAATCCGCATACGTTGCTCACCCGTCTGAAAAAAATCTTGCATGCCCTTTAATTCTCCGCTACTGGGGTAGCGGAGTTCATCATCTGCACTGAGGATGACCTTACTTACAACGCTCATAATACGGAGATAATTATTCCTATCTATTTAACTATCGCTTGTATTCTAGCGGGTTTAGAGTCGCCAACGGAAGCTTAACAAGCAAGACAATTTGTTACATTTACGGTTTAAGTCAATGCAATTGCTCAGTCTTCACCGTGCTTATCGTTCAGGTGACAGCATGAAATAGCTATCGATTTCATGCACACCTCACAACCCACAACGAATAATAGGTGTGGGATAGCTGAGGCAATGCTGTTAGTAGATATGCCCAATAGTTTGCTGCGCAACGCAACAAAATAAACGCAACAAAATATTGGACACAGTTCTACGAAATCAAAGGCGTGGCTAACTCGTTACAAGTTGTTGAGGTGCACGACTACTACAACCCATGCCAAAGGATCTCTCGTCCTACGGATAAGTGACGTGAGACAGCCATTTAGGATAAACCCTGGAACACCTTCATGCATTAAGTTTTATTCGGTTTCTATCGTCAACAGACTCAAATGGCAAACGAATTCGCTTAATCAATCGAAATAGATTGAGGGCCACTACCATTTCCGGTGTTATCTGTCGCTCTAGAAGAGTCAGAGACCGATTGTCCTGCTCTCTTTTCAATCCAACTTTTTACTGGGTCATCCGTTAGATTAATGCGAAGAAGGCCCGATGCTAGGCCACCCAAAAAGGCAATAGGGTGCGCCGTTAACTCTTTCATGATTGGGGTTAGTTCATCCATTGATTTTTTATTCTCCGTTTTCTAACGTTATCAACACCATAGAGAGGCAGATCGCCTGAAAAAGTTCTAGAACAATATATGTTCAGCACTTCGTCAATCACATGGATAATAGCCACAGCTATTATCCATGCACCATATCGATGACAGCAACGTATCAGCATTTCTGGCTCTAGTCTCTCAGCCACGAACGAATAAGTAGTAGCTCTAATTAAGTAGATAGCCATAATTAAACGTATGCTTCCAAATCCTGTGCCGCCCGCTGCGCAGGCGGCACAGGATTTAGGTTTTTGGTTTTAATGACGTCCAGATACTTATTATGATCATGCATTCCCGGTAGGAGGTACTAACTGATTTGCATCCTCGGGTTCGGCATTTCCAGAGCGATCGCGCAACCACTGCACTCCCCATCGCGTCAGAATATGGGAGAGCAACCCCAATGGCCCTGCAAAAAGGCATAAGGCAAGCGAATGTCTGGTGAAGATATTCATCTGCTGACCATTCTGATAAATCCAGCGGCCGACAAATAAATCCATCACAACAAAGTGAACCCATGCTGTAGCAGCAAATTGTTCTTGCGAGAACAAACGCGCAATATCAGATAGCCCAGCACTTGAAAAATCTTGTGCCGATTCTGGCGTAATGCCGTTCACAAAAAGGTAGAGGTATGTCCCTGCTAGCAGAATGAACGGCAAAAATGACGCCATCACCTTTTTGGTGACTGCCCAATTTGGAACAACAACCATCAAGGCCCAGAAGGGTAAGACAAAGATATTGGCAGCATTAAAGAGAAATTCAGCAATCATTTCAATCAATCCCTAAAGTGACTACGCACAACGCTAAATTCCAGTGAGTCTATTTCAGAGATCTCTGGAGTTTTCTGTTGAACTGGGAAACTTGAAGCTGTATCAGACGAATGTACGTTGAAGTTTTACTTTTCTTTACTTTAGTGCGATCGCCCAGTTTTCTCCAGTATTGTGAGGCGAAGATGCTCAGTCTTTCAGACAACTACTATGTCGATATCAGGCTCTCCACTCTCCACACCAGATGATGCGATCGCATCAGAAGCAACTGCTAATCAAAGGAATACCCCTGAGCTGACGCCAGAGCAATACCGTAAGAAAATGGAGCGTCGCAAGGAAATACAAGATCAGAGGTTAGCGGAGCGCGATCGCAAAAAGGGGCTCGTCATTGTTCATACCGGCAATGGCAAAGGGAAAACAACCGCCGCTCTGGGCATGGTCATGCGATCGATTGGCCATGGATACCGTGTCGCCATTGTTCAGTTCATCAAAGGGGCATGGGAACCAGCTGAAAAGAAAGTGCTCGAGCAGTGGTCTGATCAGATTGAATTTCATGCAATGGGTGAAGGCTTTACATGGGAAACCCAAGATCGTGAGCGGGATATTGCAATGGCCCAAGCGGCATGGCAGAAAGCCACAAGCTATATCCACAACCCAGAGTTTCAGCTCACGTTACTTGATGAAGTAAATGTGGCCTTGAAGCTAAATTATCTAACCACTGAGCAGATTTTGGAGGGGTTGCAAGGTAAGCCTGAAATGTCTCATGTGATTTTAACCGGACGTGGTGCCCCACAAGCCTTGATTGAACAGGCTGACTTAGTCACAGAAATGACGTTGGTTAAACATCCGTTTAGGGCGCAAGGCATTAAAGCGCAGGCTGGCATTGAATATTGACCTGCCATGTCACAACCATCGGCTACACACAGCCCTTAATTTAGCCCCTTAACAGTCTAAACATAGCCTGAGCTTAAAGATGATGCTGAAAAGCTCTATATCGCAACATTTTTTCGGCCTACGTTATGAGCCGTGCATGCTTCATAAAAAACTGTGATGACAGCCATTTCTCGTTTACGAATCAGTGTTGTGGCCTTGTTTGTGGACGGAGATGATGTCCTGCTTCTCCATCAGATGACACCACCCGAGCCTGATTGTTGGGATTTGCCGGGAGGAGGATTAGAAGCCCATGAATCCCTGATGGATGGATTGCGGCGCGAAAGTAGAGGAAGAAACAGGACTCACTGATTTTCAGGTCAATACGCTACTGACAGTGACAGAACTATTTATGAATCAGGATGACGACTCGATTCTGCACACCATCAATATCATTTATCGATGTACTGTGCACGACCGGTCACAACCATTGTTCAGCAATGATCCAGAAGTTGGAGCAAAGGGAATTCAGTGGCTTGCTATTCAGTCGCTGCGCCAGCATGAGTGTTCTAGTCGATGCTGGAGCGCCTTAGAAAGCGCTGGCCTTCTCAATCAACAAAGCAAATAAGTAGCTATCCATAATTAAACGTAACCTTCCAAATCCTGTGTCGCCCGCT
>JBCCWF010000566.1:0-4206 GCA_039194035.1 Cyanobacteria bacterium P01_E01_bin.6
CCTCATTGATCCCTCGGCAAAGCTTGATCATGTTGGTGACCTTGATTAGTCGCTTCGTAGGAATAAAAATTAAAGAAAATCCCGAGATATTTTGTTGGGAGTGGCAGTTGCGCCACTACCCCAACAAAATACTTTCCAGTTCTATTCCATCCTTAGGGATCTGCAAATAAAGTACCAATAGAGGGGCGTAGCCCGCCGCCCCTCTATTGGTACTTTATTTTCTAGCAAGTCCCTTAATTGCTTAGGAGACCCTAATGACATCCTCAGGTCAGCTTGATAGGCTACGCTTGTGAAGCTTTGCTACCTGTACCACCCATGTCTCAGACGATGACTCGAATATCTAATTGCACCCGTTGGCTAAGCTCTCGTTCAGTTCTACGGGCGATCGCCATCGTAACGATATTCTTGAGCGCTGCGATTATTACAATGTCGGCTCCGGCGTGGTCTCAGTCATCACCATCATCATCCACACGCACTGAGCAAATAGTTCCACCGATTGTCATGCGAGCACCGATTATGGTGGATGGTCGGATCATCTTCCGAGTGGGTAGCATTGATGGCTTCTCTGCGGAAACACGAGCCAGTACGACGAACGAAAAAATCGAACAAATTTTACGAACAACGCCTCCAGACGAACCGATTGAGGTGTTGTCTCGTCAAGTTGGGGAACTCACAACCATCCGAATTCAAAATAACCCCCGGACGAGCGAACATTTGTTGACCGTAACGGAGGGAGATTTTATTCGTGGCATTCAGCCCATGGATCAGGCTCGTATTTGGCAAGATCGATTGCAAGCAGCCCTTGAGCAGGCACAACGGGAACGAACCCCTCAATATCGTCAACGTGCAGTCTATATCTGTATTGGACTCTTGGCTTTGTCGATCGTCCTTCACCTGTTGGTGCAATGGGTTCGTCGTCGTTTCAACCGCTATGTCAGTCGTCAGGATACGCCGCAAAATCCACGAGCTTCGACCTGGGTATCTCATTGGGCAACGAAGACGCTTCTACAACCCCTTCTATTTTTCCTACAAATTGGCGTTTGGATTGGGGCACTCATCTACTTTTCTGGTCTATTTCCCATTACTCGGTTTTGGCGTTATCGCGCTCTAAAATTTTTGTCGGCAACACTCACGGACCCGATTTTTGAAATCGGAGATCGAAGTTATTCAACCCTTGAATTTTTAAAAGTCATTATCCTCGTGATCGGCCTGTGGATAGGGGTTAGAGCGGTGACGGCGTTGTTGCGGTCTCGTTTGCTGCGCGCCATCGGTGCTGATCCAGAAATTCAAGATGCGATCGCCATCTTTATTCAGTTTTTGCTGACGGGGGTTGGACTCATCATCATTCTGCAAGGGCTAGGGGTGGATGTGAGTTCCCTGGCCATTGTTGCCAGTGTTCTGGGGGTTGGAATTGGCTTTGGTTTGCAAAATATTGCCAATAACTTCATCAGCGGACTCGTTATTTTATTTGAACGTCCGATTCGGGTTGGAGACTTTATCAACGTTGGTGACTTAACGGGCACAGTTGAACGCATTGGTGCTCGGAGTACTGAAATTCGCACGCTCGACTATGTCACGATCATCGTACCGAACTCCGAATTTATCCAAACGAAAGTCGTCAACTGGAGTCATGGCCATCCTGTTTCTCGACTTCATGTTCCATTTGGGGTTTCCTACAGCTCTGGCATTCGACTCGTGAGGAGTGCCGTCTTAGAAGCAGTAAAAGTTCACCCTGAAATTCTCCGATATCCTCAACCTCAAATTTGGTTTCAGGGCTTTGGCGACAGCTCGCTTGACTTTGATCTACTGGTTTGGATTCGAGAACCTCGCCACAAAGACCGCATTCGCAGTGATTTATACTATCTGATTGAAGCCAACTTTCGTCGCAATTCCATTGAAATTCCTTTTCCTCAACGAGATTTGCATGTGCGATCGCCCCATATCGACGATCTGGTAACGGTATGGTCAAAACAGAAGTCGACCTCGCTTCCAATGCCTGTTTCAGAGGGTAGTCTGAGTGTGGAACAGATCGAACAAGAAGCAACGCTCCGGTCTCAATCGGCTGGCTCTTATGCTGCCGTTGACACAAATCATGACATGTTGCTGTCAGAGTTGCTCGATTGTTCACTCCTCATTCGCCAAAAGGGAGAGCTTGTTGATAGCGAAATTGATGCATTAGTTGATCAAATGCGAGGCCCTGACGGTATTGAAATTAAAGATCGACGCTACCGATTGCGAACATTTTCCAACTGTTTTGTTGGGAACGAAGCCATCAATTGGCTCATGCAATATCAAAAAGCGACGCGTGAAGAAGCGATTCGAATTGGGCAAATTCTGGTAGAGAAAGGTATCTTTCATCACGTCACTGATGAACATACGTTTGAAGATGGCTACTTGTTTTATCGGTTTTACGAAGATGAGATGGATCCATGAGCAGCACCATCAATGGGTGACAAATAAATGCCATGAAATCGTAGCAATGAAGCGGATTAAAGAGTGCTGAGGCGATCCACTAAGAGTCGATAGAATCCATTGGCATCGACTGTTTGAATGACGGTTGCATTGGGCGGTTTTCCTAAGACTCCCCAGACATCCACAATTGTCTGTCCCAAGCTGTGAGACGTTGCTGTTTCCACGGTCACATGGCAGGGCTTGCCGAGATAAAGCTGGGGCTGAAGCAAATAGGCGATCACGTTTGGGTCGTGCAACGGAGCACCCTGCATCTCATAGCGGTCACAATCTAGTTGCCCATAGAAAGATAAGAGATTCGCGGCGGTCTGACCCACGGGTGAGGCGATCGCCCGAATGTTCACCAGCCGTTCAGGTGTCGTGAGCACCTGATGAGTTACATCTAAACTGATGAGAGTGATGGGAATGCCACTGCGAAAGACAACATCAGCTGCGTGGGGATCGCCATAAATATTGAATTCTGCTGCTGGCGTGATATTGCCGAGGGTGATTGCACCCCCCATCATCACAATGGATTGGATGTTTTGAGCAATATGGGGAGCCTGAATGAGGGCGATCGCGATATTTGTTAGCGGGCCTAGCGTTGCCAATGTAATCGGAGTGGCTGCATGCTCCAGGGTTCGGATCAGAAATGAGACGGCGTGTTCCGACTGGAGAGGCATGGTGGGAGGAGGCAGCTCAGTGCCCTCTAAACCGGTCTTTCCGTGAATCTCTTCGGCTGTTTGAAGCGGCTGCAACATAGGTCGCGGACATCCTGCATACACTGGAATGTCGGATCGTTGAGCTAGTTCACAGATTTTGCGCGCATTTGCCTGGGTCAACGAGAGGGGGACATTGCCAGCGACGGTCGTAATTCCGAGAATGGTGAGTTCAGGAGACGCAAACGCCAGCATGAGGGCGATCGCATCATCAACTCCTGGATCACAATCAATAATGATGGGTTTGTTGGGCATTCGCAACTTGGCAACACGTGATGACGTAGCTATTGCACGTTAACAGATCTCTGGAATATTCTCGACGGGTAGACTACAGGTTAAATCTACAACAGAACCTCGATGTATGGTGATTGGCAAAATCAAAGGAAAACATTGGTCTGCAATTATTACCTATCGAGAAGAAAACATTAGGCTGATTTCGGTTTGACGATCACGCGATGAAGAGGTGGAGATTGATGAACAGTGAGGAATTGAAGGCAGAAGAACTGGATAAAAAGTTTGATCAGGGTCTTTTAGTACTTGAACACTTCGATCTGAACATTGTAAAGCGCCCGTGCTTAGAGACTAAGCGTGTGAATGTTGATTTTCCGATGTGGATGCTGGATACACTGGACAAAGAAGCCCACCGACTAGGAATTCATCGGCAAGCAGTGATTTAAACATGGATCGCCCAACGCTTAACGCTTGGATTCCGAAGCAATATCATTGTTGAGAGTCATTAGGCGATCGCCCAACGGCAATACGGGCAAAGCAATTGGCGATCGCACAATTGCAACACTTACCGATCACCACTGATCTAGCAAAAGGTAAAAACATGGATCGTCCCTCATAACGCAGTGGCTTAGGGGAGCAGGTTAATCATAGCGAAGAGATGCGTTCTTCTCCAACCAGTTCTTAAGTGTGAAACAGTTATTTTGGGGCAACATAAAATCTTTCGGATGGTACAAAGCTCACTATTTCATTTTGAATATGCTCAAGACTGGTGCTTGTGGCAATAACTGTTGCAATAAACTGCATGCGA
>JBCCWF010000567.1:0-4205 GCA_039194035.1 Cyanobacteria bacterium P01_E01_bin.6
AATCTTGCTTTTTTCTATTCTGTCGGTATTGCTTGGTTTTGGAATCGACGGCTTCGCAAATCAAAAAGCTGGGGCGCAAATAAAAGAAAACGACGGGATAATCCGGGTCATAGGGTAAAGAATAGAGCCACAGAATCTGTTCCATTTGAGCCAGAAATCGGCTATTGAGGGTGCCCATGCACCAGGTTTTCTTCAGATGAGGTGTTAACTCGTTTTTTTCAGAATCTCACTCACTTGGGCATGGCTCAAATGCTCGCAATAGCTCAACTCAACAGCTTTGTCAGCCAATCAGCGCAGCGTCCAACGACTGTGACCCGCTGGTGGCTCACTGCAGGCTAAGGCAGTCACCTTGGCGCGTTGTTGACCATCAATCTCAATCGGACGACCGGAGCGAGGCTTATCCTGCAACATCTGCAACCCCTCTTGACGATAGCGCTTCGCCCACGTGCTGACGGCACTCCTGGATACCCCTAAGGTTTCGGCAATGGTGGTGATCGGTTTGCCGCGATTTAATTCTAGAAGACCATCAGTCTTGAATCTGCGGGCGCATGCTGTAGATGGCCGGGATATCCCATGCCTCCATAACGCGATTTTCAACCACCCGCCAAACCACCACGGCATCCGTTTCGAACGATTGGCCTTCAAGCGTCATCATGGGGTGGGCATGCACAACGACTAATTCATCCCCGATGGGCATGGCTTGGCTGACCTTAACCCTGAAGGTATTGTTGGTCAATGTTCCTAACTTCTGAAAGAAGGTTTGAAGACCCTCAACACTGGGATAATCACCTGCCAAATCTGGAAGCTCGGGGTTGAAATAGTGCCAGACAAAATCATCCGTCAGCAGAGTTTTAGCATTGGCTAAGTCATTAGGAATCAGGTCTAGAAGCTGCTCTAGAACAGACAAGTTTGGATGTACCGTATTCATAGTCTTTACTCCTTGTTTAAGAATGGTGTTCAACTTGCTGCTTAGTTGAAATGGAGTCGGAACTTAGTGATGCCTGGAAATTGATGATCGACATACTCGGCAAAGAACGATTGATAGGGTTTAACGCCAATCGATTCATCGGTGTGTTGGGCAACGTCATTGCCATTGATCACCATGATGCCCGTGTGGGAATGCGGCTGCGATCGCCCTTTGTCAAGTAATGCCCCCAGCAAAACTTTGCCGAGTCCACGCCCCATGCTTCTGGCACCACGGCCACTGTTTCAATAATCCAGGATGCCTAGGATCATCCCAGAAGCAATGATTTAATGGCGGCAAGGAAGCTTCATACGTCATTTTTGCTAAATAGGGAATGTCCGAAACCGTTGCTTTCTGAGTTTGCAGGTTTGCCTGACTTGGATGCTTGCTGCGATTTCCAAAGGATTTTTTAATGCTTGCAGATGGGGTTTATTTTCTGCATTTACAGTTTGCTTCGCCATAAAAGCCTCCAATTGCTGAGCTAGGCTAAAAAAAAGATACAGACTGTATGTATCTAAGATAGATTCATACAGTCTGTATGTCAAGTGATAATGCCATCCAAGCTGTGATTGATGCCGGAGCGTTAAACGTTCCAGATGTCGAAGGGTTTACCACCATGATGAATGGTGCTTTAGAACATCTTTCTGTCTGGATCGCACAAACAGAATCTCCGACGCGGTTAAAAACCGCTAAGGCATTGATCAATCGGTTCCTAACACTGCACTGTGAACAATCAATGTAGCTCTAGATTCACAAGCCACAATAGGAGGCTGCGAAGAAACAGCTTAGCCATGCACCGATTGGAAGATTCCTAGGATTTTTTCCCTTCGTGCAGATCTTCACCCCCAAGGAACTAGAAGCCAGCCTGATCTATGCTGGGTTTGAACTGGACTATCAATAAACAACCCGGTAAGGGCAAAGCTGTGTTCGTTGTAGCAAAAAAGCCCAAATCAACACGGCAAGCCCGCTCACAGTATCAACCATGGACTATACGATTTCGACCGATAAAACCAAACTCGATATCCCTCTCATTCACGACTTTCTCTCAAACCGCTCCTACTGGGCTAAAGGGCGCAGTTTAGAAGAGGTCAAGACGTCCATTGACAACACAATTTGCTTTGGCCTATACGATCGCCAGGGCTGCACGATTGGCTTTACCCGTGTGCTGACCGACGGTGTCGCCTTCGCCTACTTGATGGATGTCTTCATCCTGGAACCCTATCGAGGCCAGGGATTAGGCCAATACCTGCTGGAATACGTCCTTTACCATTCGGGCATTCAGCCCAACATGTGGATGTTGGGCACGGCGGATGCCCACAGCCTATATGAAAAATTTGGCTTCCAATCCTTAGAATCGGGGAATCGATACATGACCCGCAGAGAGACGATGCCGCCAGCGCACTTCTATGCTGAGGATCAACGATCATGAGTCTGGAGTTGGATCACGTTTTTATATTGGTTGAACCGGGAGCTAAGGTTGCGGATTTGCTGAGCTAAGGTTGCGGATTTGCTGCTTGCGCAGGGCTTTCAAGAAGGATCGCGAAATACCCATCTCGGTCAGGGAATAGCTAACCGTCGATTTTACTTTGCCCATGGCATGCTGAAATTTATCTGTGTGCAGGATACTGATGAAGCCAGAAATCAACCAGGTCGTGACTTGCGCTTTCCTGAGCGAGCTGAAGATCCCACCGCGTCCCCGTTCGGTGTCATTTTTTGCCTCGTTTATTTTTTGCCTCGTACAGATCATGTCGGCTCAGAAATGTCCTTCCCTGGCTAGCATGACCAACCCGCTTACTTTCCACCGCCCAAAGTTCCATGTGGGTGCCAATTCTAAGCACTTGATGGAACCGCTCTGCTTCTATTTTCCATTCCACGATCCGGGAGTTCCAAAGCCTCTCAAATCGACAACGAAGAAATGAGGGGCGATCGTGGTGGAGGGTGAGAGAGATCATGGTGGAGAATGAGGGGCGATCGCCGCATAAAAATCGCTGCATAAAAACCGCCTGAGAGCGGCAGCATTTCCTAGAGGGAAGATACACTCGCTCCCAGACAATAGCTTTTAGAAATCAGATTAAACGGTGTGGTTCCGGCCTGTCTTCGATTAGAAGGCTGGCAGCGGTGGCAACGGCTCTCCTAACCATTTCTGGGAAAAGTCATCCAAATCACCACCCAGTCGTTTGTGATACACAAAGGTATTTACCCATTGCAGCAGATCAACTTCGCCTCGTCGCAAGCCGATATGTGCAGGCGATTCTTTGATGATGAACTTCCCTTCAATGGTCTTATCGGGATTGTTCTTTGCCAACTCAGAGGCCACTACATTTCCTGTCGCAATCATGTCAACCTGCCCAGAAATTAAGGACGATGCGGTCAAACTATTATCGGCAAAGCGCTCAATTTCAACACCGTCAGAAACTGCATCCGATAGTTCCAAGTCTTCTAGTGTTCCTTGAGTGACGCCAATTGTGTAGCCACTCAAATCTTCAAAGCCAGCAATACCTGTAATGTCTGCGGAGCCATAGAGTCCTGAAAAGAAGGGCGCATAGGGAATGGAGAAAAAGACAGACTTGGCTCGCTCGGGGTTTGCTCCCATGCTAGAAATGACCAAATCCACTTCTCCCGTTTGCAAGAAGGGAATGCGGTTATCGCTGGTCACAGGCACCAGTTCAAGCTCAACGCCTAAGTCTTCAGCAAGTAGCGTCGCGACATCAATGTCGTAGCCTTCAAGTTCACCGCTGGCATCCACAGACCCAAACGGCGCAAAGTCCTGGGGCACCGCTATTTTGATAGTACCTGCTTCAATGATGGCGTCGAGACTACTCACGGCAGCAGCATCTTGAGCCACCACATTTGGAGACGCCCCATCGTTGACACAAGCGACGGCTATCAACGAAAAGAGGCACGCCATAAAGGCGATCGCCACGGTTTGAATCCATCGTTTTGGAAATGGTAGTCGCATTCAAAATCCCTCACATTAACAGCTTCAGGATTATGAATTACAAAACATCTCATAACCCTGCCTGACGTTTATTAACCTGACAATAACCTTTGAGTTGTGTGCAGAGACACGAAATGTCTGCTTCTTAGGGTTGTTTTTAGAATCAGCGTAGGGCGATCGCCCTACCAGAATGTGTTCAAGGACGTCATCTGGGCTGACCCTGATGACGAGAGGAGCAGACTGCTCGAACACAACTTAGGGACTTGCTAGGAAATACAGTACCAATAGAGGGGCGGGGGGGGG
>JBCCWF010000568.1:0-4200 GCA_039194035.1 Cyanobacteria bacterium P01_E01_bin.6
CCCCCCCCCCCCCCCCCCCAAAACCTCATTTCTTCTGTAAACGTTGCCAAGTCGTTCAATCATCGGAATCTTGAGGGTTTTGGACATAAAGGGATTCTGATAAGAGTACGGTCATCTCTCCATCAACAGGCCGATGTCTCTGAGGCGTCTACCCGATAGAAAATGGCATGATTGAGTCGTGTATCCACTCCGGATAGTCGTCACTATTTTGTACCTCTATGGCATGTGTGTGCGATCGCCTAATGCGTTGGACAATCATCGGGCTACTCAGCCTTATCCTATGGTGTAACGGTGGCGTTGGAGGGGCGATCGCCGAAACAATAACGCCATCGCCTTCCGCATCCGTTAATGTTGCACCTAGCATTACACCTCCTCCGATTGCACCCATCTCGATTCGAGCA
The DNA here is from genome assembly GCA_039194035.1 of Cyanobacteria bacterium P01_E01_bin.6. GTDB lineage: Bacteria > Cyanobacteriota > Cyanobacteriia > CAKZMO01 > CAKZMO01 > JBCCWF01. The sequence goes on from JBCCWF010000568.1 coordinate 402, forward strand.
ACACCAACATCGGCCCCCTCTCCGTCAACCTCCAGTGCAGTCACACAAAGCACATCACCATCCATTTCGACTCCGGCTAACCGATCACCTTCTTCTGCGCCAGCATGGACAGAAGCTGATAAGCGAGAACTAGATCAGCTCCGGTTGGAAGATCAAATTCGCCGTATTGTTCGAGATAGTTTGTCTCGTAGCCCTGATGTTCAGGATCGAATTGAGTTGGAAGTTGACCGAGCCTTTGAACGCACCACCACAATTTTGAATGTGTTGCTGGCTATTTTGACGGGCATTCCCATTTTGGTTGCGCTCTTTGTTTGGCTATTACGGCGCAGCGTCATTAGTCAACTCGTAGGTGAGGTTCGCACACAACTCGAAAAAGAAATCTATGGCGAACTCAAAACACAAAAAACATCAGCGATTCAAGAAATCGAGAAAAACAAGGCCGCATCAGTCACACAATTGAGTCAAATTGTGAAAGAGGCACAGGCCGTTTTGGATGAACTAAAGATCCAAATCAAAATTGCCAATGATGAACTCGATGGACTGAAATCCCAAGCAGCCTTTCAGATTGAAACCATGGTGTCTGATGCAGAGAATGTGAAAGCAAAAACCATGCAAGAGTTGGCATCTCTCTTACCTCATTCGACCCAAGATTCCATTTCTCCTGAGTTGCAGCCCCGCATTGGACGATTGACTCATGTGCTGGATAACCTAAAATCAGCAATTCCTCAGCTCACGTTTACAGCCAACGACTATATTAAACAAGGCAACGCACTGTTTTTTGAGAGCCGCTATGATGATGCGATCGCCACCTACGATAAAGCGATTCAGCTCGACCCTGACTTGTACGAAGCGTGGTTTGGAAAAGCATCGTCATTAGTTGTGCAACAGCATTATGACGATGCACTAGATGCTTATCATCGTTCTCTAGAGCTTAATCCGGACTCCGTCGAAGCATGGTTTGGAAAAGGTACCGTGCTGCGCAAGCTTCAAAACCTGGATGAGGCGATTGTTGCTTTTGAGAAGGCTAGCGCATTAAAACCTGAAGATATGCGGATTTGGTTGAGTCAAGGCAATGTGTTGATGGAACACCAGAGCTATGACAAGGCGATCGCCGCATATGATCAAGCTCTCGCGATTAATCCAGACGGAATCAAAGCCTATCTAGGAAAAATTGAGGCGCTGCGCATGATGGAGCGCATAGAGGAGGCGATCGCTACCTGTGATACAGCACTTAACGTCAATCGTGACGACCCAGAACTGTGGTATGCCAAAGCCATATGTTTCGCGATGCAAGCCAATTCGCCATCAGCAACTCACGCATTAGCTTGCGCAATTCGATACGATGCAACCTATCAAGACCGTGCCTGTGATGATCCCATGTTCTTTCCCATTCGCGACACCCCGGAATTTCGCATGCGCGTAAGCCAAACTCCTAAAGCTGACTAGGAGAATTTTTTCAGGCACAACAGCATGGTGCGACAAAAATCATCCTAAGACTTTCTAACGGATTGCATCATTTTCTGAAAGAGCAAAACATTGAAGTGGGCGACTTGTTAGCTGATGAACAGCCTCGTACGCCCAGTGAGTTGGGAAGACATCAACAAAAGCTGATGGAAACTGCCCTGGTGGACATATCAATGGTTGTTCCAGATTCGATGGAGCGGTGGGTTCTTGGATTTGTGTGCGCGGTGATGGTTGCTGATCATTCGAGGCATCAGGCAGGATTTCGTCAAATGATCCTTCAGTGGGGAATGGCGTTGCGCTAGGTTGCGATCGCCCAACAGATCCAAGACCAGCGACAAGACTGCTCACCACGATAGGCACAACAAAGAGATAAATATGGTTTCGCATTAGAGGAGAACTCGCAACATCTTACATAATCTTGCTTGTATTTATAAGGCGGAATTCTTCCCGCCTCATAATAAGTAGCTAGACATCAGTAAACGTAACCTTCCAAATCTTGTGCCACCCGCACAGCGGGCGGCACAAGATTTGGGGTTTTGATTTTAATGTCGTCCAGGTATTTACAGATCCATAATCTTGGGATACCTAACAGTTTGGCGGAGACGGAATAGAAGGATCTTGAGAATCAGCAACAACTAGCTCAAATTCCCATCCGGGCTGTTGATTGACACGCGTTGTAATTTCTCGCAAATCATCTCGCCCTGTAAGAGTCAGCGTATCTTTGCTCCGGACGCTAACAGCAACGGTGTGGTAATCACGCGAAGCAATCAAATCAATGGAACAATCTGCCAGTAAGTCTGGCAAATCCTGAGCTGAAGGGGAAAGAGAAACGGTATATCCCTGTTCCTGATATTCTTGGGCGATTTCAGCTAAGGACTTATATTCAGACTTTGTATATTCTCTCGACGTACTCATTTAAGTTCAATTTGCCGGGTCATGAGCTTTGTCCAACTTTAACATGACGAAATTCTTCTCCTCGACAGAACCCTCTGTCAACCATCTCCAATAGACCTTCGACAAGAAACGAATCATTCAGATATGGCAACCAAATATGGCAACCAGATATGGCAACGTTAACATGCATGAATGGCTCAACCATCTGATATGAAATACAGTAAGCCTGATGTTCTATCTAAAAGCCTGGTGTTCTATCTAATTTATCTCGGCTAACTCCAACAGACTGATCATTCCCAATCACGTCATGGTTGCCAACTGCTAAGTAGCTAGACATAAGTAAACGTAACCTTCCAAATCCTGTGCCGCCCGCGCAGCGGGCGGCACAGGATTTGGGGTTTTGGTTTTAATTTCGTCCAGGTACTTATAGCTATTCTTTAAATATCCTGACTGCGATGATGAAGTCACATCATGGTTATCTAAGCTATGCTGGCTATCGTTGGAAACCTATACCAGAGCTAACCCATGGAGACATCATCGACTTACACACCACCCAAAGTCTGGCAATGGGAGACCGAAAGCGGAGGAACCTGGGCCAGCATTAATCGCCCTATCGCTGGCTCCACCCATGACAAAGAACTACCGGTAGGGCAGCATGCGCTTCAGCTCTATTCACTAGCAACCCCGAATGGGCAAAAGGTCACGGTGATGTTAGAAGAACTCCTGGCCCTTGGTATTACTGACGCTGAGTATGACGCTTACCCAATCAAAATCAATGAGGGCGATCAGTTTGGCAGTGGTTTTGTGGCTGTGAATCCCAACTCTAAGATTCCGGCTTTTGTCGATCGCAGCACGACCCCTCCGACCCGTGTTTTCGAATCAGGATCTATCTTGCTCTATCTAGCGGAGAAATTTAGCGCTCTCCTACCCAATGAGCCTGCCCAACGAACAGAGTGCTTATCTTGGCTCTTTTGGCAGATGGGCTCTGCCCCCTATGTTGGGGGTGGTTTCGGACATTTTTACAGCTATGCCCCTACCAAAATTGAATACTGCATCGATCGCTTCACCATGGAGACGAAGCGCCAGCTTGATGTACTGGATCGACAATTGGCCGACAAGCCCTACATCTGCGGTGATGCCTACACCATCGCCGACATTGCGATCTGGCCTTGGTATGGTGGGCTGGTATTGAATCGGCTCTACAACGCGGCTGAGTTTGTCGATGCCCAGTCTTATGCCCATGTGATGAGGTGGGCGAAGGCCATTGATGCTCGACCAGCGGTGCAGCGCGGACGAATGGTGAACCGGACGTGGGGACCGCCGGAAGAACAGCTGCACGAGCGGCACGCTGCCAGTGATTTCGAGAATCAATGGCCTTCGTCCACCTCATCACATGGGCATAAGACTGGGCATCGACAAACTCAGCCGCGTTGTAGAGCCG
>JBCCWF010000569.1:0-4165 GCA_039194035.1 Cyanobacteria bacterium P01_E01_bin.6
CCCTCCTATCGACGCTTCACGATTGCCCTTGTGGGCGTCGCTACACCATCCGAGCTGATTGCTGATCATCAGCGTACGCCCTTTAATATCGGCAAGGCGATCGCCCTGGATGGGTTTCAGCAACATGATGCCCATCCCCTACTCCCTGGATTAACGACCATCTGCAATAATCCAGACGCCGTTCTTGCCCGAATTCTCTTCTGGACAGGGGGACAACCGTTTCTTACTCAGAAGCTCTGTCAACTGATGATTGAAGAGGTTGAAATAACAGAGAACCAGGGCACCACGCAACGTCGCCAGTCCCATGCATTATGGACAACTCCATTGATGGGGGCTACATCGGTTCCCGCTCCCCTTCAAGCCAACGATGTTGATCAGCTGGTTCACACACGCATTCTCACCAATTGGGAAGCCCAAGACGAACCCGAGCATTTGAAAACCATCCAAAATTATCTGCTGAGTAATGAGTATCGAGCCGGGCGGCTCTTATGCCTCTATCAACACATCTTGAAGCAGGGGGCAGTCCCACTGGATGATAGTCCCGCACAAATGGAACTATTACTGTCAGGGCTCGTGATGAAATCTGGCGGAACTCTCATCCTCCGAAATCGAATTTATGGTGACGTGTTTAATCGTGATTGGGTGAATCAGCAGTTGAGCAAACTGCGACCCTATGCCACAGCACTCACAGCGTGGCTCAAGTCAGATTGTCGCGATGAGTCACGACTGTTACGAGGACAGTCCTTACAAGAAGCTCAGGTCTGGTCGAATCTCCATAGCTTAACGGATATCGATTATCAGTTTTTAACGGCGAGTCAGACGCTAGAGCAGCAAGAGTCTCAACAACGATTGAAGGCTGAAAAGGTCAAAGCCATTGAAGCTCAACTGGTTGCGGAAGCAGAAAAAGCTCGAGCAGCTCAAGCTCACCTGGCGGCTGAGTCAAAAAGCGCTAGGCACCAACGATGGCTTCTCGTGGTTGTGAGTGTGGGCATGGTCATCGCCAGTACATTAGGCATGACTACTTCTTTTCAATACCGACGGGCGGTTGAAAGCCAGCGGCAGGCAGAATTGCGGGAAATTGAAGCGATCGCCACATCCTCAGATGCCCTATTTACCACGGGTGGCCAGTTAGATGCGTTACTCGACGCTCTATATGCGAAGCAACGTCTACAAACACTTGATGACGCTTCTCCTGATATTGTGCAGCATGTCGATTCAGTGCTTCAAAAGGCTGTGTATGGTATCGATGTTATCAACCAATTTAATGATCGGACAGGTTCTATTCTAGATGCAGTCTTTAGTCCGGATGGGCAACTGATTGCCTCAGCCAGTGCAGATAGTACGGTCAAACTCTGGCATCCGAATGGGCACCTGATCACAACCCTGACAGATCATACAGATACTGTATATGCGATTGCCTTTAGCCCCGACGGCAGTCTACTCGCGACGGCAAGCACCGATAACACGATTAAACTTTGGCAGATTCATCCGTCCACATCCTCAGACGTTTTAGGGCCACAGATTGCAACCCTAGAGGGGTTTGGAGCACCCGATTTAGGCGATCTTAGCTTTAGCGCAAACGGAGATATGTTAGCAACAGGATGTGTAGACGGCTCCGTTAAAGTGTGGCGGAGGAATCCCAATGGATCCTTCGACCCCGAACCTTATCAGATATTGAACGGACACAACGGTTCAGTGAATAGTGTGGCCTTTGATCCGAATGGAGAATTCTTAGCAACAGCAGGTTCAGATAGTACCTTGGCTCTTTGGTCGATAACAGAGCACGGAGGATTTTCCGATCAACCCTATGCCATTCTGAAGGGACATGAACATCAAGTGATGGATGTGGCCATTCACAGGGATGGCGATAAGATTGCTTCATCTGGTGAGGACAATACCATCAGGTTGTGGGATTCCGAGGGGCACTTGCTCAAGGTTATCGAAGGACATGATGGTGATATTTTCAGTATCGTATTTAGTCCTGACGGAGACGCGATCGCCTCAGCAAGTGGTGATTCGACCATCAAGATCTGGAACCTGGACGGGGTCTTACTGAAAACGTTTCAGAATCAAGGGATTACTGTTTTGCATGCTGCGTTTAGTCCTGATGGACAAATGCTGATATCGTCGGGTCAAGATGGAATCACCCTCTGGAAACGGCATCATCCGCTGTTGAATATCTTTAGTGGGCATCAACACCCTATTTGGGGCCTTGCTTTTAGCCCCGATGGGGACATGATGGCAACATCCAGTGATGATCAAACAGTCAAGCTCTGGACACGGGATGGAACACTGCTCAAGACGCTAGAGGGGCATCAAAGTTGGGTATATCCTCTAGACTTTAGCCCCGATGGAACGATGTTAGTGTCAGGATCGGCTGACCATACCGTGAACCTCTGGCAGCGAGATGGGACGTTATTAAGTACCTTCGCAGGACACCGTGATCAGGTATGGGGAGCAGCCTTTAGTCCAGATGGTCAAACCATTGCGACTACCGGTTCAGACAAACGAGTCATCCTCTGGAATCTCCAAGGCCAAGAATTAAATAGCTGGGAGGCTCACCCAAATTGGATTAATTGGATTGATTTCAGTCCAGATGGTCAACTCATTGCAACCGTCGGTACTGAGCAAACGGCTCGACTCTGGAACCCATCAGGAGACCTACTTTCCATACTGAGCAGCCACACCGGAGATATTCGTGACGGTGCATTTAGCCCAGACGGACAATTCTTTGCCACTGCTAGTGTCGATACCACAGTACATATACGGCGACGAAATACGCTGGGACTTTTTGACTCTGATCCGGATACCGTTTTGAATGGCCACACCGATATTGTTTTTGCTGTCGCGTTTAGTCCAGATAGTCAGATCATTGCTACGGGTAGCAATGACCATACAGTGAAACTTTGGTCTACCACAGGGGACTTACTCGCTTCATTGAGTAGTTATGGTGGTTCTATCTATGACATCGCCTTTAGTCCAGATGGACAAACAGTAGCTGCGACGACAAAAGAGTTGGGGGTGATTGAATGGAATTTACAGCCCATCTTTGATTCCGATCCAGACTCATTTCTTAAATTGGGATGCGGGTGGGTGCAGGATTATGTGCGCACACATGCAGACGTAGAAGAAGGCGATCGCTCCATCATCTCGATCTGTGGGTAACAATGCCTTCGCCTGCATCCTATGCTTTAATCGCATCTTGCTTAACACATTCCAAATCTTTTCTCAGCCAAGGTTTCCATGGTTAGAAATGACCTGCTGTTGTTTCTTCGCGATAAACGGTAAATCCTCGGGATAAATAATTCTGTAGTGCGTTTGGATGGTCTAGTGAGCAGGTGTGTACAACACACAAAATAAGTATTTATGCTGCCGTAATCAATCCTTGACCCGCTGAGAATTAGGACAACAAAGGAAAAGCAGGAATATGAAGACTGCGTGGTGGCGATCGCCCTTGTACTATTGCCGCCCGCTGGATGGACTCTCTACCATGCACCACCCGTTATGTGACTACGGATAATTAGTACTCAGTTCTCTATCTGATTTGGCGGTGTTTAGTTGACAAAAACCCGTTGTTAACCAAACATGGTTTGTCAACTAAACGTTGCGATGTCGGGTACCCAAGCAATAGGTGTGAGACCTACTTGCAAGTCCTCAGAAGGAAGATTCGTCCCCACGAGCGCGGCTTGCCACTGATAGGCGATCGCCTTCATATTATATATTGTCGTTCTTGCTGGGGTGGGTGATTGGCTAGAGGACGTCAAGGAGCTACAGACTTCTCCTGGTAAGAGTTTTAGGGTGATTGACATTGTTGCGTGAGATAACAACATTTACAGCGTTATCGAAGCACCAGATTTATTCTCTCTAGCGGTAAATCTTTTAGTTAACCCAGACTGAACCGGGAAGGGGATGAGAACAAGACTAGGCAACGAAATTCACAGCGTACCAAAAATGATCCTAAAAAGCTGAAAGAATTACTAGGAAAAGGTTTCACAGCGTACCAAATTACAGTTGTGGCTCCTAGAAATGCTGCGGATGGCATCAATTAGCGATTCGCGATGTCGGTTACCCAATCAAAAGTATCCCTTACATAGGCAACCCTAATGAGTAATTCAAAGACGATGGCGTCAATCTAGGAATCCTCAGATCTGATTACTCATCGTAG
>JBCCWF010000570.1:0-4157 GCA_039194035.1 Cyanobacteria bacterium P01_E01_bin.6
CCCCCCCCCCCCCCCCCACCTCTCACCTTTCATTTCACGAATCATATAGGAAAGCTATAGATAGTTGAGCTAATGAATCTGTGGTGGTGTCTAAGGTCAATACGTGAGCTATTTCGTCGGCCGTAAAGGCTTCAAAAATCTGCTTTGGTACAAGGTCAACGGTTGCATCTGCAATATCTCCAGAGCGTTGTTGAACGCGCTCAAGTCGCACCTCCATCGGAGCGTCACAGTATACGATTTGAACGGGAATGTGGTGAGCCGAAGCTTGGGCGATCGCCTCTAGCCTGCGATCAACCCGATCATATTTCGCGTCTAAAATGACTGAATATCCAGCAGCAGCCAGTCGAATGCCAAGATCCAACAAGCGTCCATAGGTTTTTTGAGTCATCTCAGGTGTGTAGATTGTCTCATCGCCCTTCTGATCCAGGGGAATATCGGCTAGATGCTTGCGCACTGCATCAGAACGAATATGGACCGCTCCCAGTTTACTCGCCAACACACGCGCGGTTGTACTCTTCCCTGAGCCAGACAGTCCCGCCATCAGCAGGAGTCTTCCGGTTGTCGGCTGTGTGTACTGCCACGCTAGGTTGTAGTACTTAGCTGCTTTTGCGCTGGCATTAGCCTTTGTCTCCGCATCCACAGATGGATCATCCAGCATAAATGATGTGACCTTTGCCCGCACGTAGCTCTGACGATTGACATAGATCGGCAGCACTTCTAGCCCGTCCCAGTCTGCGGTGCGTTCGACATAGGCATTGAGAAAAGCTGCGCTCAAATCTTTCCTCTGCTGCATTTCTAAATCCATGACGATGTAAGCAATGTCAAACATCACATCAACAAACCGAAAGTCTTCGTTGAATTCAATGCAGTCAAACAAATGAAGAGTATTGTTCCAATAACAAATATTGCCTAGGTGAAGATCGCCGTGGCATTCGCGAACCCAACCATCCTGAACACGACGCTGAAAAAGGGCTTCTCGCTCTGAAAAAAACGTGTCGGTGTAGGAACGGGTCTCATCAAATTGTTGCTGAGTTTGTGGACCGCCGATGTAATGCTTCGTCTGTTCATAGTTTTCATCAAAGGCGGTGCGAATAGCTTCGACTGTTCCGAATCCACGGATATAGTCATCGGTATGGGCACTGCTATGAAAATCAGCAATGGCGATCGCCAACTCATTTAACAGGCTCTCAGTGAGGTGTCCTTCGTCAAATAGATGATTAAGTAGAGTGTCTTGTGGAAACTGCCGCATTTTAATGGCATATTCAACAATATTCCCCTGACCATTGAGCTTAAACGTCTGCTCTGATTGAGTAATCGGCAATACGTCAAGATACAACAAAGCTGCACCCCGTTGATTGAGGCGCAGCTCTTCATAACAAAAATGTTGCCGCTTTTCGAGCGTAGAGTAGTTTAAGAACCCAAAATCGAGGGGTTTCTTGACTTTATAAGCAAAGTCTCCCGTGAGCAAAACATACGAAATATGAGTCTGTAATAAGCGGATTGGAGTTTCTACTGGATGGGAGTAAAACTCTGGTGACTGCATCTGTTGAATCAGAGCTGGGAGCGAAGAATCTGTCATGGTGGATGAATATCAGTAGTAAAAACTCAACGAAGCCAGAGAACTTACAGAATAACAAACCATGTCTTGGCTCTTTAACTCTGCAGATTCTCTGGCTTCGTTGGAACGCTTAACCGCTTAACCGCTATTCTGCTTTTGAGAAAAAGCTGAGATGATACAAATGGCCCCATGCCGGGTGGGTATGAATCTCCCGCAAAATTGTTGTGCCGGACCAAGGTTGACCAGGATAATCAGGAATCGTCACCTGAATTGGGGTCTTGTTTACAGATGCTTTTCGCAAAAGAACCTCAGCATCCTTGGCATCGACGGTCAGAGAAACAGACTCAGCTCCTTTGTGCCCGTATAAAGCCGCAGGAATTCGACCTTCGCGGCGCAATGCCCTTGCTTTCGAAGCTTCAGGCCGTACTTTACACTCAATTGATAGTTCCATAACAAACGTAATAAACGAAATAACAACAAACAAAAACAACCGTGAGCTGAATTGGATATCTGAATAAATGTTCATTCAGAAAAAGCTCATCATCCTTCAAACCGTTGGAACTATCATCAGTTCACCCACGATCTCCTTTTAGCTGTATCACGAGCGAACCTGCTCCAACACTCCATTATCTTGTAGTAGCGCTCGTTTCGGTCCGTGGATGGGATCTTCAACGATAATGGTTTGGTCTCGACTTGCTCCCAACGACACAATTGCAATCGGGACTTCCATCAACTCTGCCAAGAACTTAAGATAGTCTAATGCAGCCTTGGGCAGATCATCCAATGTACGACAATGCTCGGTCGTTTGTTTCCAACCTGGAAGGGTTTTGTAAATTGGCTTACATTGCGAGAATCGATAAGCGTCTCCCGGTAAATCGAGACAAGTCTCGCCGTTTAAATCGTAGGCGATGCAGATCTTAATTTCATCCAAATCATCTAAGACATCCAGCTTCGTAACCGCCAAACAGTCAAGTCCGTTGATGCGAACAGCATAACGACCAATCACCGCATCAAACCACCCGCAACGTCGCTGACGCCCCGTTGTCGTTCCAAACTCAGCCCCGCGATCGCACAACAACTGGCCAATCGAGCCATTCAGTTCTGTCGGAAACGGTCCTTCCCCAACACGAGTCGTGTATGCTTTGGCGACGCCAATCACCCGATCAATAATCGTTGGCCCTACTCCAGCGCCGACACAGGCACCCCCAGCAACTGGATTCGAAGATGTGACATAAGGATATGTACCATGGTCTAAATCCAGCAGTGTTCCCTGGGCCCCTTCAAACAAGACATTCCGCTTTGCTTGAACGGCGTTGTAGATTTGCAGAGACGTGTCTGCAACGTGGGGACGAAGTCGCTCAGCATATTCTAGGTACTCAGCAATAACGCTATCTGCATCGAGGGGAGGTAAACCATATAACTTGTCAAGGATGACGTTCTTATACTCAATGGTCCACCGGATTTGCTCATTCAGAGCATCTGGATGCATGAGGTTGGTGATTCGAATCCCCGTGCGTTCAGATTTATCCGCATACGTTGGGCCGATGCCTCGCTTTGTTGTTCCAATTTTTCGAGAACCACGTTTCTCTTCAGATGCCTGATCAATTAGCCGATGATACGGCATCGTCACGTGGGCAGATTCCGAAATCACCAAATTTTTTGTGGAAACATTCAACGCTTCCAATCGATCAAGTTCGGCAATTAACTCTTTGGGGTCAATGACAGTGCCTGCACCAATAATGCACTCAGTATCAGGGTAAAGGATGCCAGAAGGAATAAGATGCAGCTTGAACGTCTGACCTTTTACAACAACAGTGTGGCCTGCATTGACACCACCCTGATATCGAACAACCAGATCTGCCGATTTACTAAGGAGATCTGTAATTTTTCCTTTTCCTTCATCGCCCCACTGGGCACCAATCACAATGACGTTAGCCAAGAGTCCATCCAGTTCCGAAAGTTTTCCAAACTACTATTATCTTTAGGGGAAGATGCTTGTGTCAAGTCAGTCGTCTACAAAAGCTGACTCAGCACATTGCACTGAGGAGTTTGTGTTCGTGACTATGTCACTATGACTTACCTGCACCAGCACTGGAAGTAAGTAGTTAGTCATCATCAAACGTACCTCCCCAAATCCTGTGTCGCCTGCGCAGCAGGCGACACAGGATTTGGGTTTTTGGTTGTAATTACGCCCAGGTATTTACGACTCCCAAAGGAAACCTATCATCAATTGCCTAAGGTTCAGGCCGCGCCATGTTGCGAAACCATCCACAACATCAAGGCTATAGCAAGAAATCGTATAAATTTTTTATATTTGAATTCATGAAATCGATTATCATTGATAGTTAATGCTCTTTTGATTCTTTATGGTCTGTGCTATCACGGAACACCTTCTGACACTAGGTTCTGCCATATAAAAGGTCAGACACCGTATTTCAGTAGCGCAGTTCAATTATTCACCAGGGCTTGGCTATATTTTGCCTCGTTACATATGGCCGAGCGTTTCAGCTTGATAAACAGGCGGCACGTTGAGTGAGTCTGCTTGATTGGGCTAAGTATTGAGCATTTGTTTTTGTGATGGATGTTGGCAAGGCTTAGC
>JBCCWF010000571.1:0-4135 GCA_039194035.1 Cyanobacteria bacterium P01_E01_bin.6
ATTCTGGGGTGCGAGGCTCTAGAATCTTGCCTTAAAATACGAGCCAGTGATGTTGGCAATTCTAAATAGCAGCAATTCTCAGTTTGGATTCTCAAGCCATTTTGTTGTTCTAAAATCGCCTCTCTCCGCACGCTTTTCACCTCAAAGTGGCTTGAGAATCCAAACTGAGAATTGCTGCTATTTAGAATTGCCAACATCACTGGCTCGTATTTTAAGGCAAGATTCTAGAGCCTCGCACCCCAGAATCCCGTTAAATTCTTCCAGGCTTAACAAGTTCAGCGATTTAGGCAATGGTAGGGTGCTGCTGCCACAGACAGCAGGAATCCGGTGGTGAGTGAGGTCATGGCAGCAGAAACGCGTTATCCCTTGGTTGGTGCGCTCTCTTGGTGCATGGATACGCCAAGGGAGGCAATACCAATTGCAACTAGAATGACGCCAAGAATTTGTTGATTCTGTAAGAATTCATTTAAGGCAACCCACGCAAACAGCACACTCAGGATGGGAGTCAGGGCACTGATTAGGCTTGTTAACGCGGCCCCCACCCGCGACACGCCAATATTGAGCAATACATAGGCCAATAAGGAAATAAACGCGGCCCAAAGTCCTGCGATAAGCAACGGTTCCGTCGATGTACGGGGTAATTGCAGAATAGAGGTATTAAACAGGCTCAGGCTTGTGATGAGAACGACCATCCAAAAACTCAGTAACGAAAATGTGATCGGATGCATTGGGCGATGGAGCGTTTGAGTCGGATGTGGCTTTAAACAAATTTGTGCCGTTAAGTTATAAGACGCATACACCCAAGCAGCACTGATTGCAGCAACACTTCCCTCAATAGAAGGCATTGAGGCTGTTTGAGACAACGAAACAGTGGTCAACAACACACCAATCATAATCATGCCCATGATCCAGAGGTGTGTCCGCGATGGGCGATCGCCCCACACAACCCAGGCCAACAAAACTGTCCAGGCCGAATGGGTGAAAAATACGCCGATGGCAATCCCTGTTTCCATGCGACTAATGGCCAGGTTGAGCAGAGAGAGAGAAATCGCCAAGAAAAGTCCACTGAGCGCAGCCCATGCCAACATGGTTCGGTGTTGCCAAAGCTGGCGTAGCTCTGAAAAGACTGGAGAATAAAGGCGAGGGGCGATCGCCGACAGCAGCATCGCCATCACAAGGGTCCGGAACCACAACAAAAAGATTGCATTACTAACGCTAGGATCCAGCCATCCTCCTAGTTCTATCCACCCAAAAACAGGACTAGGCACAAAGATCACCCGTAAAATGACATTCTGAAGCGCTAGACAAAGCGATCCAAGCAAAACAGAATACATCCCAATAGTTTTCGATGATTGATTCAACGCTTACACGCTTGCTCTAGAGCATGGTCTATTCTTAATCTGTCTTCTGCCCGACATAGACTCGTTCTGCCGTCCTACAAGACCCTCAGCAAACTGGGAACGCTGGCAACAGTATCAGAAGACTTGATTTCTTCCAGTGCTTGGCGCATGTCACCTTCGCGAACTTCATGGGTAACAACAACAATTTCTGCTCGCTTGTCTTTCATGCCAATCTGAACAATTGATTCCAAGCTAACGTTATTTTTTCCAAAGCAGGTTCCCAACGTGCCAATGACGCCTAATTCATCTTTGGCTAGCAGCCGAACATAGAATCGGGTAATTAACTCATCAATCGGTTCGATCTTGCAGTAATGCTGATGGGATGGAGCCAAAAGAGGATCTAACATAGGCGTTCCATCGGGCTTAATGCTACTGCCTCTCTCAACTTTTAGGAGTGCAGCGATATTGAGAATATCGGACACAACCGCACTGGCCGTTGGCCCTGAACCAGCCCCTGGACCATAAAACATCACTTGCCCAATGGGGGATCCCTCGACCAAAATAGCGTTAAACACATCGTTGACATTAGCCAGAGGGTGCTCTGTGGAAACGAGGGTCGGATGGACTCGAACCTGGAGTTGTTCTGGCTCGCCCTCGACCTGATCTCGTTGAGCCGTTGCTAATAGCTTAATGACAAATCCCAATCGTTTTGCATGGGCAATGTCAGCAGCAGTAATATTGCGAATCCCTTCACAGTAGACATCTTCTAGGTGAATGCGCCCGCCAAAAGCCAATGACGCCACAATTGCAATTTTATCTGCCGCATCCAGGCCATCGACATCTGCAGTAGGGTCTGCTTCGGCATACCCCAGCGCTTGAGCGTCCAGCAAAATGGATGCAAAATCGCCGCCCTCCGTTTGCATGCGAGTGAGGATATAGTTGGTGGTGCCATTGAGAATGCCCGTAATACGACGAATGCGATTGGCACAAAGAGATTGCTTGAGGGGTTCAATTACAGGAATACCACCCCCAACGGCAGCTTCAAGCAAGACGTAGACGCCAGACTTTTCCGCCGCTGCAAAAATTTCATCGCTGTGACGTGCGATTAAAGCTTTATTCGCTGTAACGACATGCTTGCCATGCTGAATGGCCTTCAAAACGAGCGATCGCGCCGGTTCAATGCCCCCAATCACTTCGACGACAATATCAATCTCTGGACTCGACACAATGGCATCCAGATCGGTGGTTACGCTCGCTGTCGGCAGATGAATCGAACGAGGCTTATCGAGCGATCGCACACCAACCTGGGCAATTTCCAATTCCTTAACCAGGGGATGTCGTTGGTAAGGACTGCTCAATATCTCTGCGGTCCCTGTCCCAACGGTGCCCAACCCTAACAAACCAATCTTAAATACCACAGCTACCTATCCAGGATTCTCTCTAAACTCACGAGCAATTCCAAAATTCTATTGCATTGGCGGATGCTTAGTCGATTTAGCTTATATTGCAGCAGCTTGCTGCAACACATGTCTTGACAGCGGCCTGCCCTCGAAAAAATCTTAAGAAACCCTGTGAATATCTGACTCTTACTGGCACTCCCAAAATACTCGGACATTTAGTAGCGACGATGCGTCGTGCAGCCTCCTCTCACGAACGAAACTTGCTGAAGGAATCGCGCACATACGCTAGGCTAAAATCAATCGCGCTTATTATGTCTGCATCATCAAAAATCTAGAGGCAAACAACACTCCTCTGAATGCTTGCAATTGCTTAACTTGTAATTGCTTAAATGATTGCACAAATAGCTGGTAAACAATTAAGCCTCGGGCATGAACTCAGATGCACTGTTTGTCAGGGGCGTCAGGGTCAATTTTCGATCGCGTTATCGTTTGTCTAATTGGATTCTTCGGGAACATTATGAGTCAAACAATCACACCACCACAGGCGTCTGAAGAATTAGGGGCGATCGCCCTCACGACACCAGGGCTATTTTCAGGAGAGTTTGTTCAGGAAACGTTGGCTCTCACGCGACGGTTGTTTATTCAACTACAGCGGCGTCCGACCACTCTCATCGCAGGAATCATCCAGCCACTGATGTGGCTCATTTTGTTTGGTGCGTTGTTTCAGAATGTGCCCGATGGCCTATTCGGTGAAGCGATCAACTATGGTCGCTTTCTTGGAGCGGGCATCATTGTTTTCACAGCCTTTGGCGGTGCCTTGAATGCAGGGCTTCCAGTGATGTTTGATCGGGAGTTTGGCTTTCTCAATCGTCTATTAGTGGCTCCATTAGCCTCCAGATTCTCAATCGTCTTGGCATCATCTATTTTTATTGCCACCTTAAGCATGCTTCAAACAGCGGCAATCGTAGCCGCCAGTGCTGCCTTGGGAGCAGGCTTACCCGGCATCACAGGACTCTTGCTACTCACGACGATTGTGTTGCTGTTGGTTCTGGGAGTCACAGGACTCAGCCTCGCCCTGGCATTTACATTGCCTGGACACGTTGAGCTGATTGCAGTCATTTTTGTGACGAATCTTCCACTCCTGTTTGCAAGCACTGCTCTGGCTCCCTTATCTTTCATGCCTGTCTGGCTCCAGTGGATTTCATCATTAAATCCACTCAGCTATGCAATCGAACCGATTCGGTATGTTTATACTCATTCCGACTGGTCTATTTTGAGCGTCGTCATGACTGCACCATTTGGAGACGTCACGCTGGGTGCTGCCCTAGCTGTTCTTATCGGATTTGATGCGATCGCCCTTATCATCGTCCGTACCCTTCTACGGCGATCCTTCGC
>JBCCWF010000572.1:0-4126 GCA_039194035.1 Cyanobacteria bacterium P01_E01_bin.6
AAAGCGGTGATGTGGGGCGCGCCGCGCCCCACATCACCGTACGTAATCAACCCGCACAGCGCTATAAGTACGTAACCACGACGTCTAGTCTAAATAATCCACGTCATATATTGGCTATATGCGTTGAATTCACGGTTGGCTCGTCTCACTAAATTCGTCGTTACCTAGTATGTCAACATCAAACTATAGCCCTTTGCAGTTCCTCAGCATTGACCAAGTACTCGATCGCAATCCCTTTACGGTGTTGCCAGACGCAACGGTGTCCGATGTCGTTGAGCGGATGAGTCGAGCAACTGGGCAAGCGTGCCAACTTTCTGAAATCGCCCCTGATCCATCCCCGTTAGATCCCAACGTCTATCGTGGCTATGCGCTCGTTGTGTCTGAACACCATCTGCTCGGTATTTTTACAGAGCGGGATCTGGTGAGGCTTGTCGCAGACGAGACTAATCTAGAGGCCATAACGATTGCAGATGTGATGACTCAACCCGTCATCACCTTAAATCGTCTCGACAGCAGCAGCATTTTTACCGTGGTGGCCACCTTAAAGCAACATCACATTCGTCAACTACCGATTCTAGACGAGACGGGAGCACTGTTGGGAATCATCACCCAAACAGCCCTTCGACAGGCCATGCATCCTTTTAGCTTCCTCAAGCTCAGACGAGTCAACGACGTCATGACCCACGAGGTGATGACGGCTGACGCTACTGACACCCTGCTTGGACTTGCTAAACGGATGACCAACCACGGGGCGAGTTGTATTGTCATGACGGAGACAAGACAAGATGGTTTGGTTTCCGTAGACAAACCGATTGGCATCATTACCGAGCGAGACATCGTACAGTTTCGGGCCTTGGGTCTATCGCTCGCTCAAACCACAGCCCACATGGTCATGAGCACGCCCTTGTTTTTGGTGCATCCACAGGATTCTCTCTGGATGGCTCATCAACAAATGCAGAAGCGCCATACTCGCCGCCTTGTGGTTGCTCATGAGGATGAAGGTCTGGCTGGCATTGTCACCCAGACCAGCATGCTTCAGCCCCTTGATCCAGCTGAAATGTTAGTGGAAATTGAACAACTCCATCAGCTGAGCGAGACTCAGGCAAGTGATTTACAGCAAGCAAACCAAGACCTCCAGCATCTGAACCAATCGCTACAGATCGAGATTGCTGAGCGACAGCGACTCGAAGCAATGTTATACGATGACAATCAGGTCTTAGAAGAAAGAGTTGGGCTTCAAGCGGATCAACTGCGACAGACGGGCAAATCACTTCTGGAAGAAACACGCGATCGCCAATATGCTCAGACCCAGCTTGAACAATTTTTTGCTGTAACGCCCAGTCTGCTCTGCATTGCAGGTTTGGATGGATATTTTAAGAAAGTCAACTCAGAATTTAGTCGAGTGTTAGGGTACGATACGGCGCAACTACTTTCAATCCCTTTTATTGACCTCATTCATCCAGACGATCGACCAGCAACGGAAGCTGAGTTGCAGCGTCTCGCAATAGGGGATGTCACGATTGCGTTTGAAAATCGATATCGCCGTCAGGATGGCAGTTATTGCTGGTTGAGTTGGAACGCCACCGCAGTTCCTGAAGATCAACAGATTTATGCTTGTGCCCGAGATGTGACTCGGCAAAAGCATCTTGAAGATGAGCTGCGGCAGGAACGCAGTTTTATCTCGACAGTGTTGGAAACAGTAAGCGCATTAGTCATTGTGCTCGATCCGGTCGGAAACATTGTGAGTTTCAATCAGGCCTGTGAACGAGTATCGGGCTACAGTGCCCAAGAGGTCAAAGGGAAAATGATTTGGAATACGCTAATTCCGCCTGAGGAACAAGCTGACGTTCAATCCATTTTCAGAAAATTGAGTCAGCAAAAACATCACAATCACTATGAAAACTATTGGACGTGTAAGGACGGAGCACGCAAGCTCATCAGTTGGTCAAACACGTTATTAATGGATGCCTCTGGCACGGTTGAATATGTGATTGGGACGGGTATTGATATTACAAGTCAGCGGCAAACCGAACAGCATGTCATTCGTCAATACAAGCAAGGGCAATTATTAGGTGAGATCACGCGAAAAATTCGACAATCTTTAGACATCAATGAAATCTTGCAAACGGCAGTGGATGAAGTTCAAGCTCACCTGGCCTGTGATAGTGTGCTTGTTATTCAATATGATTCAGCTCGGCACGAAAACGGTCGGGTGATTCGTGAATCAACAAACAACGGCAACACCCTGCCATCATTGCTAACGCGAACCGTGTCGGGATTGAAAAAGGTTCCAACAACATCTAAAACAACACCACAAATTTGTGCGTGTGATAATGTCGCTGCAGGTCCTTGCAACTTATACAGTGCAGAATTTCTAACTCAATGCAATATTCAAGCTTGTATTGAAGTCCCAATTTATGTGAGAGAACAACTGTGGGGGTTGATCACCGCGAGTCAGTGCGATCGCCCCCGTCAATGGGAGTCATTTGATTTTGATCTCATGCAACAACTTGCCAATCAAATGGGGGTTGCCATTTCACAAGCTCAGCTCTTGAATGACTTGGAATCTCAGGTTCAGCACCGTAGTAAACAAGTTATTCACACCAATCAAAAACTCAGGCAAGAAATTCAAGAGCGCATTAAAACTGAGGAAGCGCTGAGAGAGAGTGAACAAAAGCTAGCTGGTATTCTTGAAAATGCGGATGACGCCATCATTTCCATTGACAGCCAGCAACAAATCGTGATGTACAACAAAGGCGCAGAGCAGATTTTCGGATACACCGTCGATGAGGTGATGGGACGATCCCTAGATATCTTGTTGCCGAATGCGTTTCGACACATCCATCGACAGCATGTCCACAATTTTGCAATGATGTCAGAGGAGTCTCGCCCGATGGCTGAACGCAGTCGAGATGTGTTTGGCCAACGAAAAACAGGAGAAGAATTTCCAGCAGAGGCATCGATCTCGAAGATAGAAACGAAAGCAGGGCCACTCTTCACCGTGATACTGAAGGACATCACTGAGCGACGATTCGCTGACGCAACACTACGACGAAGTGAGGAGCAGCTAAGACTCACAACAGATGCCATGCCTGCACTGATTTGCTATGTCGATCGTGACGAACGCTATCAATTTAACAACAAAACCTATGAAGAGTGGCTCAATCTTTCTCCTGAGGAGTTAGAAGGACGGTACGTACGAAATGTTCTTGACAATGCCTATTACGAACAAATCAAACCACACATAGACATAGCTCTTGCTGGGCAACAGGTGTGCTTTGAGGCAGACTTAGCCACATCTGAGGGAAAATCCCGATGCGTTCTAGCAACGTACATTCCAAATATCGATGGTCACGGCACCGTTCAAGGATTTTTTGGACTCATCAGTGACATTAGCGATCGCAAAGCCACTGAGCGCATGAAAGATGAATTTGTTTCAGTCGTCGGACACGAACTCCGAACACCGCTTACATCAATTCATGGTTCACTCAAGTTGTTAGCCACCAAGCGACTCGGAACACTTTCGGCCAAAGGGCACGAAATTATAGATATTGCGCTAAAAAATACTGACCGTCTCACGCGCCTAATTAACGATGTCCTAGATTTGGAACGGATAGAGTCGGGTCGGGTGACGATGGAAATGCGGCAATGCAGTGTTGAAGAACTAATACTGCAAGCCGTTCAAGCGATGCAGTCAATGGCAGACAGCCATGGCATCAAACTTGTAACAGAGGCTCCAACGGTAACTATCATGGTTGACCCCGATCACATCACTCAAGCCTTGACCAATCTAATTAGCAACGCCATCAAATTTTCTCCTGCTGGATCAACGATTCGGCTGTGTGCTATTGAACGACAAAGAGATGTTGTCTTATCCGTTTGCGATCAGGGTCGGGGTATCCCGGCGGATAAGATAGAGACGATTTTTGAACGGTTTCAACAGGTTGACTCATCAGATTCGCGCCAACGGGGAGGGACCGGGTTGGGGCTTGCAATTTCTAAGAAAATTGTGCAACAGCACAGCGGTAAAATTTGGGTTGAAAGTACGTTTGGCCTTGGCAGTACCTTCTTCTTAACGCTGCCCAAATCCTAATCAACTAAGTACCTCGACATCACTAAACCCCCT
>JBCCWF010000573.1:0-4125 GCA_039194035.1 Cyanobacteria bacterium P01_E01_bin.6
CTCTGCTTTTGGCGACACAAGATTGGATGATTGCGGCAGCGGATCGGGTAGCGTAGAAAAAAAATAATAGTTGAAGGGGGCGATCGAACGCTGTTGAAGAGTTCCCAGTCGATTGAAATACGCGAAGCGACCTTCACTTGAGATTGAGCCAATAACACCGCCTATGAGTGCAGATATGAGTTCATTCATTTTGTATTAATGCCTCCAAGATGCACATTGGCTCCAATGAGTCTGCTGAACACTAAACTACAGATAGAAAGAAGCTTAAAACGTTTTTCTGCCGAAGGCTAAGCTGTCGGGTAAGGAAGCAGGTTTTAGATATTGCCTGCTCTCTCCCCTCAGAACCGTGCATACGACTTTCACCGTACACGGCTCAAGCAATGTCTTGAAATTCAGTGTTTCCGATTCTTGACAACCCTTACGAATTGTTCTGACGGTTACGTTTACAAACCGAAGCCTGCACCTAACTTTTCCCAATCAGTTCAGTCTCATCTCACCTTCAGTCAAGACGATCACCTGTCCCACGTCAGCACCTTTTCAGGTTAGGTATTTGCCCTATCTGCCCCGTTATGAATTCCGGTTGCCTTTCGGCGGGCAGCTTTCGCTTCTTGGGACATCCTGTGTCCGCTAGAGGGTTCAGCTTCTCAATTTCCCTTTGCTGGGCAGGGATAATTTTCTTCGCTTCAGAAAATGCTTTGACCAGATCTATTTTGCACTGAACGACTCGTGGCGTATTACGACTAAAAGTCATTAACAATGTGGATTGCTCTTCTGATAGCAGAGCATATTTTGGTGGATTCCCTGTCGGTCTATCTGGGACTCCGACTTCAAATCGGATACCCCATGAAATCGAATCACTCGAATTTCAATTTAAGGCACTTTTTGCAATTCGCAAGCCTGAATTTCAATTTTGAGTTGCCGATAGCTCTTAATAGCCCTCTAGTCAAAGCTTTTGAACTCTCGCGTTTGAAACGCGAGAGTTCAAAAGCTTCTTCTCGGGTTAGTTTCGCCGTTTCAAACCGCAAAACCCAAACCGCTTGCTACACGGGCGTCCAGAGAGTTGCTCGTCGTGATTTGAGCATTGAGGTAGTGCAAATAAAAAGCAGATGGGCGACTACGCCACCTTCAATAAATCCACCGCCAGCTCATACAAAGAATCAACCAGGCCAAGCCTGACAAATGCTTGCAATTTACTTTCACCCTTCAATGACTGAGGCCGACGACGGTAACGATAGTAATGCTGTTGATATAGGTTCCTAAACGCTTCAGCTTGAGGAATACCCGTTGCTGAACAGTAATCGTTTACTAAGCGCCTTATCTTCATATCCATACTCTCAGGTGGAATATCTTGAGATGAGGGAGGCAGAGCGATTAATTGTTTATGCGCTTCGGCTCTGACTTCTTCAAACTCCCTCAATCGTGCATCTTGTTGTCTGAGACGCTGTTCTTGCTCTTGCATTCGGCGCTCTTGCTCTAGTTGCTCTTGCCTCACTTCAGAGAGCATTTTCAGTTGAGCAAGGATAGGATCGATGTTTTGAGGCTGTTGCACCCATCCTGTAAGTTGCTGCATCCAGGAACGAACCCCGATCGCTCGGAATGCACCACAACATTTTCGTGCTTGCTCACTACGATATCGACCCGCATCGTATGCGTAGTATTCAAGGATGAGGGCGATCGCTATGTCTGGGATGCCATTTTGAGAAAACGATTCTAGAGCAGCACTGTCAAACCCATGCTCACCAAGGGTTGCAATCAATTTTGACTCGTTTAGAGCAGCACCCTTGAACTGCCTTACCAATGACGAATCTTGAATACCACAAAGTCTTGCCACGGCCCTGATTGATGCAACTCCGCGACCATCAGGCAAAATCTGAATCTCAGAACGAATATCTTCTACAACTTGCGGAAAGTTACTCATTTGACTAAATCTCCATGAGTGATGAGCGATCTGCTGAAACGGCGATCGCCCTTTTCTGTAGGGTTGCTATGCGCTGCTTGGGCTGAAGTGAGCAGCATCAATACTTGATTGTTCTTAGGTAGATGAATGCTGTGGGGCGATCGCCACCAACTCAGTTTTATTGCAACCGCTCGTCAACAGAAACAATGGGTTAGAGAATGAACGGCGTCTCCACAAGATCCCCAACATCATTTTTTAGAGTTGAGATGAGAAGCAATCATATGTATCGAGGTACTGAAAATGACATCTCAAGCTGCAACGCTTGCACCACCGAGAACAGTTCTTAGTGTTCGGAATACGACAGTTTCCTACGGTTCATCTTTAGGCGTTTACGATGTTTCGATGGATATTCCAGAGCATGAAATCACAGCTTTGATTGGCCCCTCTGGATGTGGAAAAAGTACTCTAATTCGATGCTTTAATCGCCTCAATGACCTAATTCCAAAGACGCGCACCCAAGGTGACATCCTGTTCTATGAGAGAAGCATTTATGATCATTCCTTCGAAGTGGACAGGCTACGTCGACACATTGGTATGGTGTTTCAACAACCCAATCCATTTCTTACGTCCATCTATGAAAATATTGCCTTTGGCGCTCGCGTCAATGGCTACCAGGGTGACCTTGATGAATTAGTTGAAAGTGCTTTACGTCGAGTTGCTCTCTGGGACGAGGTCAAAGATAGACTTCGCTTCAGCGGCCTTGAGCTATCGGGTGGGCAGCAACAACGACTTTGCATTGCCCGATGCATTGCCATTGAGCCTAACGTGTTGTTGATGGATGAGCCTTGCTCGTCTCTCGACCCATTGTCTACCCGACGTATTGAGGATCTGATGCATGAATTACAAGAGCATTACACGATCATCATCGTCACTCATAATATGCAGCAGGCAAGTCGGGTTTCCAGCATGGCCGCGTTTTTCAATACGAAAACAGACGATAGGGGACATCGGTATGGTCACTTGGTGGAATATAATCCGACAGAGGTAATTTTCCACCATCCCCAAGAGCAGCTAACTCTGGATTATATTCAAGGTCGGTTTGGATAAGGAGATCGTTGAGTTCAATGGCACTGACTTAAGGCGAAATTTTTTGCAATGAGCATTGATTTAATAGGCATTTCAGCCGCTCAAAAATTCTTAAGTCAGTGCCATTGAACTATATATTCAACGACAAATCTGTCGTCTAATTCTGCTGTTCCAGGGTTTATCCCGGTTCGATTCCGGGTCTCGGCATTGGCGGTGGGTCGCCATAAATTCTCAGCACGACAACCCAAAACAAGAGGGCGATCGCCCCAGCCCTCAGAAAGCATGGCGATCGCCCCTATTAACCGAAGTCAACTACGGAGATTGTAGCCCATGAATACGAATAACAAACACAGCACGAAGTCAAATGTTAATACCGCATCAGTTTAATATCCTTGGAGAAGCATCAAGACATTTTAGTCGTTTTCATCTTCGGCAGTCGGTGTGCATGGGCGTTGTTAGTCAGAGATGAATTGTTTCAAACAATTCATAAGCATGATGTGTTCCCAAAAACCTATCGGGAGGGTAGGCGCTATAGTGTGGGACGCCTACTACAAGATCTGTCAAAACTAGCTCACGATGGTCTCCCTATAAGGTTTTAAGATCGTTTTCACTTCTTTGTTGTCGATTAAGTCTAATCACTGCTGTACCGAGTTCAAGCCTTCAAAACTGCTAGCCGTTCTGATGCTTGTCGCGCAGCTTCAAGAAGTTCACCATACAATGCCTCGTATTTCTGAGTAACCTTCTGCGTGAGTTCAAGTCCCGCTAACTCTGGACTGCCAGTGCCATACGGTGGATGGGGTGCATACTCGAGAGTTAATTCTGCTTCTTTGGCAGCTTCTTCACCCCGCAGCTTGCCTAAAACAATGAGTCCGGCTTCAAATGAACCAGAAATTGGACCGGCTGTAATTCGGTTTTTATCAATAACAACCTCACCACCCTTGACTGGAACTGCCCCAAATTCGGGAAGATTGTCAACCAGTGAGAAGTTGGCTGTGGCGTGGTAACCCTCTAGTAACCCCGCAACTGCCAACATCAATCCACCGCCACAAATTCCAATGAGGTACTTCGCTCGATTGCCCTGCTCTGCCAGAAACAATAGTGCTTCATCAGGTAGATCAGCTGGCGTTGCTCCGATACAAAGA
>JBCCWF010000574.1:0-4118 GCA_039194035.1 Cyanobacteria bacterium P01_E01_bin.6
CCGCCCGCGCAGCGGGCGGCGCAGGATTGATGGATTTATTTATATTAAGGGACTTGCAAACTTCTCAAAATCGCAGCTTAAACCACGTAATATCTCCCGGCTCCATGTGGATAGCGCCATTAATCTGTTCTGCCAAAACCTGAACTAACGTCAGTCCCATGCTCTGACGTGACGCCGTAAGGGAAAAATCATCTGGGATAGACGCCCCATGATTACCGACGCTAAGAACCGTTGAGCCATGATGCTGTGTCAATTCCACATATAGATAGTAGATCCCATCATGGGCAGGAGTTCCATGTTTCAGGGCATTTGTAACCAATTCATTCAAAATGAGGCTCACTTGAATTGCTTGTGCCAGAGACAACTCTACGGAGTCATCAAGCTGGTAACGAGTTGTGATGGAGGTATCCAGCAATTCTTGGGTACAAACCACTTGATCGACGAATTCACGGATATAGTCGCCGAGAGAAATCCCTTCAAACTGCTGGGTTCGATAGA
This sequence comes from Cyanobacteria bacterium P01_E01_bin.6, assembly GCA_039194035.1. Taxonomy (GTDB): domain Bacteria; phylum Cyanobacteriota; class Cyanobacteriia; order CAKZMO01; family CAKZMO01; genus JBCCWF01. The sequence goes on from JBCCWF010000574.1 coordinate 499, forward strand.
GTTTTTCGTGGACAAGAGCCATCGCATACACGCGATCGCTACAACGCTTCAGCGTTTGCTGAGCAAGCGGGTCATGAACACGGTTTGCTTGTAGGGTTAGGAGGCTGATAATGACTTGGAGATTATTCTTGACGCGATGGTGAACTTCAGAGAGCAGCAAGTTTTTTTCTTGAAGAGACTGCTGCAAACGCTGCTCAGCCTGTTTGCGATCGCTCACGTCTTGCATCACTGCAAGGACGAGTGGCGTGCCTGAGTCATGATTCAATAATGTGGTAGATATGGCAACTGTCCGCACCTGGCCATCTGAGCGAGAAATGACCCATTCTTCATTTCTCAAATCATTCCCATGGCGCATTTGCGCCATGCGCTTTATCGCACGAGCCTGTTCTTTCGGATCAGGATAGAGACTTTGGTACCATCCATAGGTGTTAATTTCAGTCTCGGTATATCCTGTGATTTCAGTCATGTGCTGATTCCAAACAGAAAACCGTACATAAGGAAATTCAGAGACTTCGTAACAGACACAAAGTCCCTCCGCCATTTGATCAATAATCTGTGAGCGAAATTGATTTTCCCCTCTTAGTGCATCCTCAATGACATGACGTTCAATTTCCATCCGCTGGCGATTGCTAATGTCAATACCGACAGCAGTCACCAGCCAACTCTGTTGGTCATCATCCCAACGAGATGTCAGCGTGTCTGCAATCCATCGAATTGAGCCGTCAGGATGACGAAATCGGTATTCAATGCAGGTTTGTTGGTCTTGCTGCATTAACTTCAGCGCAGGATTCAGAACAGCGTCAATATCTTCATGCTGAATATTTGATAGCCAACACTCTGCAAACGACTTATTTTGCCTACACCTAAATAAGTCTTCACACATCGGAGAACAATAGAGGGTTTCCCACTGACCATTTGGGAAAAACCGAAAATATCGAACTGCAGCACCAACGCTCGACAGAATATCTTGGAGCGTTGCTTCTGACTTCCTGAGAGCAAGCTCTAAAGTTTTCCGTTCTGTAATGTCGACGCAATTCCCGATCACGCCTAGAATATTCCCACTTAAGTCAATCCAAGGGCTGACCAATGTTTGATACCAACGTAATCCCCTCGTAGGGTGAGGAATTAATTGATCGGCTGATACGAGGGTCGTACGAGTATCCATCACTTTCTGGTTAAGACTCAGAAATTCCGCTATCTGGTTAACATCTGAGTTGAAATCACTGTCTTTCTGTCCGGTCATGTCGATGGATAACTGCCCATATGTTTTTGCCGCTGCCTGATTGGCCAACAGAAATTGTCCGTCTCGGTTTTTGACAAATACAGAACTAGGGATTGCATCAATGACACTCTGCAAAAAATTCATCTGAGTCTTCAAAGCATCCTGGGCTCGTCTCGTCTCTTGCTCAATTTGTTTTCGCTCAGTAATGTCTCGAACAATAATGAGTGCTTCTTGATCATCAATACGAGCAACACGAATTTCCTCAAACGAAAGGCGTCCATACTTTGGCATCTCTAATTCATGAATTTGCAAAATATTCGTATCGATCGCTTGCTGAACAGCCGTTAACTCAATTGCCGTGTTTTCGGCGTTGAGAACTTCATTGATGTTGTGTTGAGCATAGACATAACGACTTTTGTCACATTCTGAAGGCAGCAAATAGCGTCGAATATCACCTTTATAGTTCACCCAAACAAGCAAGTCGGGCAATGCTTCGACAATGGCTCGATTCTGAGCCTCACTTTTTTCTAATGCTTCGGTCGTCAGCTTTAATTCCGTTAAATCTCGAAAGGTCGCAACAATTCCTCGAATGGTTCCATCATTTTCTCGATAGGGAACATAGTGAATTCCCAAATATCGTCGTTGAGGAACATCAAATTCAGACCACTTCTCAAATTTGAGGGTTTTTCCTTGAAGACATTGATCGAGCTTTGATTTCAAAGAATGTTCAAACGCCTGATCCCCTAGGAGGTGCCGCATATGTTGTCCCACCACGTCGGAAGCTTCTCGTTGATGCCAGTCTAAGTACGTTTGATTCACTAATCGATATCGATAGTTTCTGTCAATCAAAGCCATTCCATCCATTGTTGAATGAAAGATCCACTGGTACTGGCGGAGAATTTTTTCACGGTGTTTTCGTTCTCCAATATCTCGAACCATGCCGAGAACTGTTTCATCATCGATAGGAGAAATGCGCACATCCTCGTATTGAATATGATCGCCAACCACGATTTCTTGTTCGTAAATTTGAACATTGCCGGTGGCGATCGCCGCTTGAATTGCATCAAACTGTCGTGAAGCAACATCAGGAGGCAAAATTTGAGTGACGTGCTGTCCGACAGGATTAACCGTGTCTGGCAACTTATCGATGAGATTATCTAGAGAATTAGATTGGCGAATCACTTCTTGAAAGGTGCCGTCACTCTGATAAAGAAACAGCAAATCAGGAATGGCATTCAACACAGCACGATTTTTGGCCTCGCTGAGTTTTAGTGCTTCTTCAATGCGCTTACGTTCAGTGATATCTAGAGACACACCACCCATTCGCGTTGCGTTACCGGTTGAGACAGACTCATCAACACGTCCCCGAATGAGTACCCATCGAGTTACCCCGTTTGCACACTGGATACGGTAGTCAATGGAAAAATCTCTCCTCGTTTCAATCGCATTCGCAAATGCATGTTCTGTCTTTTGGCGATCCTCAGGATGTATTTGATTCACCCAGGTTCCATAGGTCGCTTTAGCCACCCCTGGTTCCAATCCCATCAGACGACAGTGGGTATCATTCCAACGTGCCTGACCAGTCTCAGGATTCAACTCCCACAATCCTTCACTGGATAATTCACACGCTAAGGTAAAACGTGTTGCCGCATGCCATTGATTATCACAATCTTTCTGATGGGTCTCTTTCTTTGGAGTCAAGGGCGTGTGAAGGACGTGGCACAGTCGGGTGAACGTAATCATTCCCTGCAACACACTTGATTGATTGACCACGGGTAGGTGATGAATCTCGTGCTTCTGCATGTGTTGATACACACTGGAGAGATCTCCTTTCCCTGGCCAGTCGTATGTGATGAGATGCTGCGTCATCACCTGGGCGATCGCGTCTTGCTGACCATCTTTCCCTGAGGCAACCCACCGGACAAGATCCGATGATGTAAAGATTCCCTGGAGCTGATGATCGGCCTCAATCAGGACATAGGTCACATTGTGTTGCCCCATCAGGGCGATCGCGTCACGAACAGACGTATCCGGCGTGATTGTGAAGGGAACAGGCTGAATCACCTGGTCGACAGAAAGGTTCATAGCTCATGTATTTGTAGAGTTAAACATAGAGTGTGTTTCATTTCGACAATTCTCAGGACAGCAGCGTTGGCTGGATAGCCCCCTGATTCATCAATCTGCTCCTTATTCTTCAAGGTAATGCTTCTGGGACAAAAGATGATAGGCAACATCTAAAAAACTCGATGAGGCTTAACATTTTGCTGATGACGGCTGATCCCTTAAGCTAAGAAAAATTTAACGAGATTTTGGGGCACTCAACACCCCAAAATCTCGCCTTGAAATACAAGCTCTAAGTAGATAGGCATCAATAAGGGACTTGCTAGAAAATAAAGTA
>JBCCWF010000575.1:0-4106 GCA_039194035.1 Cyanobacteria bacterium P01_E01_bin.6
CCGCCGCCCCTCTATTGGTACTTTATTATTTACAGATCCCTAAACTTAGGCGCAGTTTAAGCAATGAGTTGTTAGCGCATGTTTTCTTTGCGCTCTTTTTTGAGATCGCGGGTTCCTGCGGCTGCCAGTTCAGCATCCATAAGGGTTTGCCCTGTAGCTGCCAAATACACATCGTCTAAGCTTGGGCGCGATTGAGAAATGCCAAAGGTCGGTAACCCTGCATCCTTTAATGCATGTTGAATCGTGAGCAGAGCGTCGCTATGAGGATCAACGACAAGATTGAGAGAGTTTCCTTGGGCTTCGTTGATGATGATTTCCTGGACAAAAGGAAGGGCATCTAACATCGTTCGCGCAGTATTGGCTTCATCATCCGTTGTGAATTCTCGGATACGAAGGGTGATGCGATCGCCCCCAACGTTATCCTTCAGCTCGGATGAACTGCCCGCAGCAATCACTTTCCCTTTATCGATAATGGCCACTCGATCGGCGAGGACATCCACTTCTTCAAGATAATGACTCGTAAGCAACACCGTTGTCCCATCAGCACGTAACTGACGTAAAAAGTCCCACACGACAACACGACTCTCGATGTCTAAACCGACGGTTGGTTCATCTAATACCAGCACGTCAGGCTGGTGTAAAAGACCAGCTGCTAAATCAAGCCGCTTTCTCATGCCGCCAGAATAAGTGCCCGTTTTTGCGTCTGCCCAGCCTTGCATGCCTAGCATGTCAATCATCTGGTTAATTCGAGCCTTGCTATCTTTCGGAGCGATGTGATACAACGCAGCCTGTAGTTCTAGCAATTCTCGACCCGTTAGTACTTTATCAAGGGCAACTTCTTGTGCCACGTAACCTAATCGCTGTCGGGCACGTTTTGGGCTGTTGAGGACTGAAATACCTGACACTTCAATTGTTCCCGCATCGGGGTACGCCAATGTGCAAAGGCATCGCAGTGTCGTTGTTTTGCCTGCACCATTTGGCCCTAATAATCCAAAAATTTCTGCAGGCTCGACCGATAAAGAAATATCCTTAACGGCTTCAACACTGCCGTATCGCTTCTGAAGGTTTTTAATCAGAATCGCAGGCGTCATCTCACATTGCCCCCTTCCCTTCATTACCCAAACTCAAATCAGTTCACTTAGGTCTATGACTATCTCATGTGAGATAGTCATAGACCTAAACCTCTCCTAAATTTTAGACCGCCTATGGATAAACCGGATTTCTAATCCCTAATAAGACTGAACAGCTAGCTACTTACCCTGCTGATACCATTCCGAAAAACGGGAGCCATAAATAAACTGTGTGGAACTCTTCGAGAGATAGAGTTCCACACATAAAATTATTCGCCAATGGTAGTAATCTAAGTCAATCCATTACCCAGCGAGGAATGTCGCCGTAAGGATTGGCCGCACAACATCAGAAACGCTAGTCATCATTTCTTGAGTCATCGGGAGACTATCCACAGCCATGCCTGCACAGAGTAGCATCATGTAGAAGATGGAGTATTTGAACACTGATCGAGCGACGTCATAATTGTCCGAGTCTTGAAGTAGCTGCCAAGATTTTTTAACAAAGACAGCACCGAGTATAATCGCAGATGCTGCGTAAACAGCACCAGAGACATGTAGCGGATAAACCAACAAGAGTGTCATTGGAATCAGCATAACGGTGTAGTAGAGAATCTGTCTTGCCGTGACGAGATTTCCTTCAATAACAGGCAACATCGGGACGCCGACTTTCTCATAGTCTTTGCGAATCATCATGGCTAATGCCCAGAAATGAGGAGGCGTCCACATGAAAATGATGGCGAATAAAATCCATGCCGCCCAACTGAGTTCTCCTGTGACAGCCGCCCAACCAACTAATGGCGGAATAGCTCCCGCAGCTCCACCAATCACAATATTTTGAGAGCTGTGGCGTTTGAGCCAGTGGGTGTAAACCAACACATAGGTGACAATGCCCGACATAGCAAGACATGCACTTAGCAAGTTTGCAAAGGTCGTTAGCATCGTGAACGAAATGACAGCGAGGGCGATCGCAAAAATCAGGGCATCTCTGGGCTGAACTCGACCTGATGGCAGCGGACGATGGCGTGTGCGCTCCATATCGTAATCAATATCACGGTCATAGAGACAATTGATAGTGTTTGCAGAGGCTGCAGCGAGCGCGCCGCCAGTAATCGTCATGAGAACGAGAACAGGATCAACAGCCCCTTCTCCGGCAAGCCACATGCTACCTGCAGTCGTAATCAACAAGAGAAGAATGATACGCGGCTTCGTTAGTTGCCAGTAGCTTTTGAGTACCTGAAGTACGTTCTCGTGATGCCGGGATGAGTTTGTGGTCAAGGTTTCGTGCATGCGTGAATATCCTTTGGGAACGGTGTTCTATTCAAGAAAAAAGGAAATTGATTCTCTCTCAATCATTCTGTGTGTGGAGCAACCGATAAGGGCGCAGTAAATGAAGCGGTCTCACGATTCAATCGCCTGTCCTAGTCCATTAACGTCACCAGACAGAGTGGCATTCGCCATGTTGAAATGTCGCAAGCGTAATCCTAAGACTGAAATGATGAGCAAAACAGCCAGTAAGGCAGCGCCAACACTCTGATGAAGCACGGTCAAGAGTTCAACTTGTAGATGGAGCTTAAACGTTGCAGCTCCCAACAAAAGCTGAGTACAGAGGAGTGCCGCGACTCCCCAGGCCAATGCCCGAAGGCTGGGATTGATGTCTGGATTTCTCCAAGCAATGCCAACAACAAACAAAGAGGCAAAACTCGCAGGAATAACCCCAATCAGATGGCTGTTCATGACGTTGCATAGGCTAGCAAGACTCATACATTGATGGAGTGCCCATTGAGACCCAACCAAGGCTCCAGTAATGCTCTGCATGTAGACCAGGATGGCCGCACCAAGGCTTACCCAATGGATATATCCGAGAACCAATTTCGGAGATGACAGAGTCTCGTTTTCCGCAGTTTCTGGCTGTGGAGGCAAGAGCAGAGTACCCATGACAAGGAGCGTCATGAAAAAGAGGAGAGCCGTTCCAAGATGAGCCGTAACAATATCAAATCTCAACATCTCAGTCACAGTCAGGCCACCCAAAATACCCTGAAAGCAAATGAGTCCGAAAGCAAAAACAGATGCCAACGGCATCCAACCGGGAAGAACCCGACGATTGAACCAGCTAAGTACCATAAGCGCGATCGCCATTACACCAATGAGTGCTGCATCTAATCGGTGAAACCACTCTAGAAACACGCGGAGATTCATTTGCTGAGCAGGGTAAAGAGTGCCATAGCACAAAGGCCAATCAGGACAAGCCAGCCCTGCGTTCATAACGCGGGTCGCACTACCGATGGCCATGAGGATAAATGTGGCGATCGCCATTTTCCATACCAATCGGCGCACCAGAGTCTTCGCATTACTTTGAGGTTCAATGGCGTGGGGTCGTGTATGACGAGAAGAGAGTGTACTGGTGATAGATGGAGAACGAAAGGCGGAGTCAGCCATGAACGGAAAATCCTCCTAATCTTAAACACGAGTTTTGATACAAAAAGGGTGAAAGTGAATTGCTGGATTTCCAGGTTCTCCAACGTGAAATTAGCAAAATCTGGACGCTTGCCGATTCAAAAGGTTCAGGAGGACCATGAAAGATGACTATCAAGTAACGTCTGAGAATGTAACGATCGCCATCAAGGACGATATGTTGCTTTATTGACGCGACTCATGACGATAGAAATTTTTCAACACCATCGCGGAGTAGACAAATATAGCCTTCGAATAGGCTTTACATCTAAATGAGCAATTACTTTTCATCCATTACTTTATGTATGTCTACACTCTAATGACGCAAACCTTGATCCCTGGAAAGCTTTAGTGTTTTCTTCCAATTGTTTGTAACAATTCTCCGCAACTTTCTTTAGTAATTCTTTGTAATATGTTGCATAAACAACGGACAAAAAACTCCAAAACGGAGGTTCTCTCAGAGAACCTCCGTTTTGGAGTTTTTCAGTGAGCATTGTCATGACAAGCGTGAGGGATAGCCCTCATGGGAGTAAACGGTTCTAGACGAAGGGACTTGCTAGCAAATAAAGTACCAATAGAGGGGCG
>JBCCWF010000576.1:0-4094 GCA_039194035.1 Cyanobacteria bacterium P01_E01_bin.6
ACTGACTACTTATATCTGAACTAACCATTCCTGAACAGCATCTTCCTTGGTGTTGGTGTTCCGCTCAGGGGTCTCCCGCTCAAACTTCATGTGAACGGAGCGAGTTTGTTCGCCATCCGATGCAACCGCCATGATTGGGTAATCAATCATGCCGTCCTGGAAAGACATCTGGAACCGGAAGGTGCCGTCTGGATTGAGCTTGATGGGGCGTCCACCGATTGTGACAGTGGCATCAGGCTCGGTTGCACCGTAGACAATCAATTCAGCATCAGCAACCAACCAGAACTGACGAGGACGGATTGGAGGAGCCGATGCAGAGAAACCCACTCCTGACATGCCAGCGCCCGACATCGTGAGCCCCATGCCCATTCCAGATGCAGACCACATGCCCATGCCTGATGGAAAGACGAAAGAACTGATCGTCTTTTCAGGAACCTGGTGCATAGAACCAAATAAGGAACCGGCCACCCGTTGAGCCTCAGCAGACTTTGCCATTCCAAAGACGTGATCGTAGATAGGATTGCTGTCATCGGTTGTAGCAGTCTCGCCTGGAGGAGTCAACTCAACCAATGTCTTGCCGCGTAAATTGTCATCCCAGCTGACGGTCAAGAACTTGTCATCAATCCATTCAGAAGGATAAACAGGAGGAATGCGGACAGGGACAGAGCGGGCAAGCATGAGCCATCGGCCATCGGGAGTGAGGTATCCAATCTCGACTGCATAGTCGCGATCGCTCACAGGAACGGGGAGATACCACTCACGCGCTAACTCATCACATTCATACTGCTGAACATTGTGAGGACGCTGATAATCGAGATTGATGGCAGTGACATCATAGAATCGCAGCGCGAGGCGGACTCCACCCTGACGACGAAGCGCTTCACGATGATTATTAGGGATATCCCAATACACGTATGCCCACTGAGGATCACGAGGCATCAAAACAATGCGGCTTTCTCCATAGCCATCGGGTAAGTCGCTCAATCCTTCATCAACACCAGACAAATCTTTGCTGACAGGGTCAATTTGACCAACGTTGAACTTAGAGGCTTCAACTTTTTCCTGAGGTGCCTGTACGGCAGCAGTGCTTGCGACAGGCTGAGCAATTCCTCTAGCTTGCTGAATCGTCTGGATGGATGCGATCAGCTGATCTTTCCGCATGCGGCTATAGCGAGAAACACCATATTCGCTTGCAACTTTGCGAAGCTGGCGCAGAGTCATCTCTTCAAGGGGTATTTGTTGAACCACGATAAACCTCCTAATGCAAAAACAAAAATCACAAAGAATTTAGTAATTTGAGAAAACAAATGCTTTAACGACGCACGTCTCAGCAAAAATCTTCGATTAATAACGATTCAAACCAACTGCATGAATGCTGTTCATTGAACACTCAGCAACACAAACGAGATCGTGTTATTCCGATCGTTCGCTCTGTTACTCATCAAATGGGGATCAGCATTTGTACTCATAGTGCAGAAAAACGCTCTAGAGATCAAGGGGTGAGATCCCCGGAGATCGACCCTTCCACGAGTTCATAGGGAAAACGGGGATCGTATTGTTATGAAATTATGACAATACGATCCCTGCGGGGATCGCTGGGGATCAAGATTGTCGTGGAACGGTGACGTGATGATTGAAGTGGTATTTGAGCGAGAACATCCAGGGTAATTTGTCGCGATGGGCGAGAATGTGGTGATCGCCCTGATATCCTTCTGAGAGACCATTGAATGGGTATTTGTGAATCGTGCCTGACTTGTCTCAAGAACCTTTTCCCGAAACATCGTCAACTGCTTCGACGGGGAGTCGCCTCATTACTCGATTGTTGAAGCCTGCGGTGCGGCTATGGCTAAACAGCCAAATCGAGCATGCACAGCACTTAGACGTCACGCTTACAGGTAGCGATCGCCAAATTCTTGGTGGATATCTTCCAGGAGCTCATGTTGTAGCGCAAGATGTTGTTTATCGAGGCTTACGGTTGAGTTCAATTGATGTTGCTGCTCAGGGCATTCGCACGAATGGTCTTCGAGTGCTTCGAGGAGACGCATTTCAACTTTTGGAACCACTTCCTATTGATGTGCATGTCATGCTTTCAGAAGCAGATCTTCATCAATCTCTGGCGGCACCTCTATTTGCCAATGCGATTGAAGAATTGCTTCAGCGTATTGTGGCTCACTGTATGGATTGGTCGGATAGACGCCATGCTGATGATGGGCAAGACGTGCACCTGTCCGATCTCTCGATTACTTTGCGTTCCAATCGACTTCAGTTAAGCGGGCCGTTGATAACGGGCGATCGCCTAGTTCAACTGTCTTTGAATACTGGATTGAGGCTACATACCCCTAATACATTAATGTTTGAGACGCCACAATTCATGCTGGATGGAGAACCTATAGAGGGGCGATCGCTCGACAAGCTCAATCAATTCTCGATTGATTTAGGAGAAACGACGACGATCAACGCTATGCAAATCGAGAATGATTGCTTGTCGTGTCAAGGGCAAATCGTTGTCATGCCTTGATGAACATATGGCTGTGGACTCAACGTCTCGAAAAATTTATCTTGGAGCGCTATCGTATGCGCCGTTATCGTGGAAGCGTCGGCAGTAACAGAGTGACAAAGTAGAACACTAAGGGTGCTGTAAATACATAGCTATCAGTGCGATCTAGGATCCCCCCATGCCCTGGGATCAGTTTTCCTGAATCTTTGACGCCGACGTCCCGCTTCATCATTGATTCAGTCAAGTCTCCCAAAAGGCTGGCAACGCCAATGATTAGGCCGAGGGCAGCTCCCGAAAGTGGCCAGCCAGGCCAGGCGAGATACCAGGAACCAAATATACCGACGGCAATGCTGCCAAGGACGCCAAATAATGCTCCTTCCACTGTTTTTTTTGGGCTGATGTCTGAAAGCCGTGTTCGCCCGAAAGCCTTGCCAAAACAATACGCGCCAATGTCTGCAGCCCAAATACAGCCAAACGCTAGCAGTGTCATTAACAACCCTTCTGGCATGGCTCTGAGATCAAACGATTCTGGCCAATATCCGCCCAATATCAAATTACTGGCTTCGGCATTCCCGACTCCCCTCAGGCGCACCCAATAACTGGGCAAATACCCCCCATAGAAAAGGCCTAATAGGGATGATGCAATGTCTGCGATGGTAGATGGCTGAGGTTGAAATAATAAATAAAAGCAGATGAATGTTCCAGCAATAGGGAAGACCGCATCGATGAGGCTAGGGGAGAGCGTGGCAATGATCAGAAAAAATTGGCTAACAACCAGTGTTGTTTTTGCTGCGGGAGCAATGCCTTTTGCCTGAACCAATTGGAATAATTCCATTTGCCCGAGGTATATGATGATGCCGAAGCATATCGTGAAATACCAACCCCCCAGGAGAATCATTCCAAGAGCAATGGCGATCGCAACAATAGCACTAATAATTCTGGGCAGAGCCATGGCAATGTTCGTAAAGAGGACTGAGTTCCTTGCTGGATGACGCTTTTTCCTGAAAGCTATTGACTTGATTTAGGCTTAAGTAGATGACCATAATTAAACGTATCCTTCCAAATCCTGTGCCGCCCGCGCAGCGAGCGGCACAGGATTTGGGGTTTTGATTTTAATTACGTCCAGGTACTTATAACTTAAACCAGGAAGAATTTAACGGGACTCTAGGGCGCGGAACACCCAAAGTCCCACATTAAAATACAAGCCTTGATTTACAAAAATAGTAATGGAAATGTATTTGCTGTAAATTCATTTATGATGAGCACCACATCCTGTGTACTTAAGTGTACGAGCTATAAGGTTAAGTCTAGATTAAGTCATGCTCGTTTACTTGAATGCACATCAATGTCTTGAAACAAAAGCAGCAAGCTTAGAGCGCTGAGATATTACCGTTCGCCTTTCATCATGATGATTAACATGAGGTGAATTTTTGATAGGTCCCTCGACACAATTAAAAACTAGTACTCTCTGGCGTGAATATACCAACCATTACTCAGATCTTCAATGCCTTGCCTTCGTAAGTCCATTTGAATGGTTTGGCCATGGTGTCATTGAAATAAGCAATGAAATCTAAGATCCTTTTCTTGAGGTCAATCG
>JBCCWF010000577.1:0-4092 GCA_039194035.1 Cyanobacteria bacterium P01_E01_bin.6
CCGCAATCTACAACTATGAGCTGTCGCTGGCTGGCTAAGGCACGAGAATATGTCCAAAGCACATGATGGAATGAATATTGCAAGAGGTCTATTTTAGCAATGTTCAACAACCGGATAACCGCATCGAAGAATAGGTCATTGAACTCTCCTTATCGATGCGTTGTCGTGAGGCGGGGTTTAGAATTGATGAATGAGGGCTCTTCATTGTTATCCAATCTCTAAGCACTTTGATTCAATCAGAAACATTAGAATTACTGGAATGGTCACGGCTTTGCCAACACCTTTCAACATTTACCGCGACAAAATTAGGTGCCGTTGCCGCGCAGCACCATAGTGTTCCAGACACCCAAGCTGATAGTGCTGAGCTGTTGATACAAACACAAGAAGCCTATCGTCTAGAGTTAACGCTTCAGAATGGACTTCCGTTTGGAGGCTTGCGCGATATTTGGCAAGCTCTGGAGTACGCTGAGAAAGGGCGTATGCTGATGGGGAAAGATTTGTTGGATGTCGCCACAACGCTGGCAGGTGCTCGCCAATTGCGCCGCATCATTGATGCTCAAGAAGAGGTGCCTGTGTTGCAGACAATTGTGTCTGACATGCGCACGTATCCTGAACTGGAACAAGAAATTCATCGGTGTATTGACGATAATGGCCGGGTATCTGACCGGGCAAATCCGAAGCTTGCTGGGATTCGAGAAAAAATTCGGAGTGTACGCGATCGCATCTACGACACCCTCCAGAAACTCTTGCAGCGGCAGGCTGGCGCAATCCAAGAATCCGTCATCACCCAGCGAGGCGATCGCTTTGTGATTCCTGTAAAAGCGCCTCAAAAAGATGCCATTCCTGGCATTGTGCATGATGCATCGACCAGTGGAGCCACACTTTATGTTGAGCCCAATAGCATCGTGTCGTTGGGCAATCAATTTCGACAAGCACTGCGACAGGAACAAACAGAAGAAGAGAAAGTTTGTCAGTTGCTAACGGAACAAGTTGCGAGTGTTGTACCTGATTTAGAATGCTTGTTGGCGATCGCTACGACACTAGATTTAGCCACAGCACGGGCGCGCTATGCCCTCTGGCTTGATGCCTATCCGCCACGCTTTGTTGATCGCTCAACAGATGAGCGCATCATCCTACGGCAACTACGCCACCCCCTCCTCGTTTGGCAACAGCGACACGAAGAAGGACCAACCGTCGTTCCTATTGATTTATCAATTCACCCCCAGATTCGCGTAGTCGCGATCACGGGACCCAATACTGGAGGCAAAACCGTTACGCTGAAAACCCTTGGATTGACCTGTTTGATGGCGAAAGCAGGCATGTTTATTCCTGCCTGCGAACCCGTTCAGATTCCCTGGTTTCAAAACATCTTGGCCGATATTGGAGATGAGCAATCCCTCCAACAAAGCCTATCAACCTTCTCTGGCCATATTCGCCGGATCAGCCGCATTCTAGATGCGATCGCCCCCCAGGAAAATCCCACGGCTACAACAGATGAATCTGGTGAACTATCCCTAGAATCATCGATTCCATTGGAATCCAACCCATTGGAATCCAACCCATTGGAACCCGATTCCTCCCTTCCTCCACTCCCAGCTGCAGAACCGTCACCATCCTTTTCTGGAGAGTCTGACACGCATCCCCTGGTAACGTCTCCACCTCTGAGCGACTTCACTGCAAACGCACTCATTTTGCTCGACGAAGTGGGTGCAGGAACCGATCCATTAGAAGGTAGTGCACTGGCGATCGCCCTATTGCAGCATCTTGCAGACCATGCACAACTCACGATTGCCACCACCCACTTTGGCGAACTCAAAGCTCTGAAATATCAAGATGGCCGATTTGAGAATGCCTCCGTTGAATTTGACGATGTGAGTCTGTCGCCTACCTATCGATTGCTTTGGGGTATTCCTGGCCGATCGAATGCATTGGCGATCGCTGCTCGATTGGGCCTTGACCCGATGATTCTCGACCAAGCCCAGCAATATGTCGGGTTTGGATCGTCTAGTGATGTGAACAATGTTATCGCTGGGCTAGAAGAACAGCGGCGTCAACAAGAAAGCAACGCTGCAGAAACAGCCGCCTTACTGAAACAAGCAGAACGCCTGCATGCAGAAGTTGCCCGGAAAGCATTTCAGCTCAAAGAAAGGGAGCGTGAACTCAAGCAAGAACAAGAACAGCAAGTTCAGGCGGCGATCGCAGAGGCGAAAGGAGAAATTGCCAGCGTTATTCGCAAACTCCAGAAGGGCAAAACAACAGCACAACACGCTCAAAAAGCAACGGATTCAATTCAGCGGATTGCCGATCAACATCTTCCTTCTCAACAAAAGCCCCCGCAACCAAAACCAGGCTATCGACCTCAACTCGGTGAACGTGTTCGTATTCCACGATTGGGACAAACAGCTGAAGTTCTCACCCTTCCTGACGAAGATGGAGATTTGACGGTGCGCTTTGGGCTCATGAAAATGAACGTGTCACTGAGTGACGTGGAATCGCTTCAAGGCGAAAAGGCCGAGCTGCCACAAAAGCCAAAACCAGAACCTGAAGCAAAAGCTACACCACGCTCTTCAGAGGCGAATAATGTCCCTGTCATGCGCACATCGAAAAATACAATCGACTTGCGCGGGAGTCGGGTAGCTGATGCTGAAATTGAACTCGATCGGGCGATCGCCGCTGCCTTATCGGGTGCGATTTGGATTATTCATGGACATGGCACAGGCAAATTGAAGCGTGGGGTTCAGACCTTCTTGAAACAACATCCCCAAGTCGCGAAATTTGAATTTGCGGAAAAAACAGATGGGGGATCAGGGGTCACGATTGCCTATCTCAAGTAGAATCACTCGCGAACTTTGCCAAGTCGTGTATGCACAATGAGTTTTACAGCGCACGAGTAGCTCCTTCAACACTTCGACTCGACAGATGCCGTTGACGAAGGGATGACCGTCGAGCAGTAAAATAATGACTCTAACGAGTAACCGCTGGGTTCAGCGCGTTATTTCGTCAGCGCATTATTAAAAACAGGATTAAAAAGCCGTGGCGATCGCACCCTCAACTACCTTGGAACAAACAATTACGATTGGAACACTAGAGTGGTTCTACCGAGAATCTGTTCCAGAGAAACCCGGCGATCGTCCTCCAGTGATATTGCTCCATGGGCTGCCTGCTCAGAGTTACAGTTGGCGAAAAGTATTACCTGAACTGTCAGCCCAAGGCTTTCGGGCGATCGCCCCTGATTGGATCGGCATGGGCTTTTCTGCTATGCCCGACAAACGTGAATTTGACTATACGCCAGACACCTATGTCAGCGCTTTTGAAGAGTTTTTGCAGGCTCTGGACCTATCCAAGTTTTCACTGGTTGTCCAAGGATTCCTCGGTTCAGTCGGGTTGCAATATGCCTTTCGACACCCTGAGCAAATCGAGCGATTGGCAGTACTCAATACTCCCATCTCCACTACTGCCAAGCTGCCATGGAAAATGAAGCAACTGGGGATTCCATTGGTCGGAGAAATGCTGACCCAAGATCCCCTTTTGGTTGACCGCACCCTTGAAGGCGGAGGCCCCTACGTCGTAGACGATGCTGATCTTGATGTCTATCGCCGCCCGTTTTTGAAAACATCAGACACTGGACGAGCACTATTCGTTGCCGTGAGAAATTTACAGTTGATAACTGCATTAGCTGAGATTGAAACAGGCTTCAGCAAATGGAATAAGCCAACTCTTTTCGCTTGGGGTATTTCTGATCCTTGGCTTCCAGTAGCACTAGCAGAAAAGGTGGCAGGTTCGCTTCCAGATGCGGATTTGGTCAAACTTGAGGAAGTCGGCCACTATGCACAAGAGGATTGGCCTGAGAAGGTGAATGAAGCACTCATTCCATTTTTGCGACGTCAACCCTTAGTCTAAGAAGCAACGGCAACGTAACATTCCGTGAGGCGTTCATTATGTGGTTAGGGACTTGCTAGAAAATAAAGTACGGCTTATGTGAGTTGATCGCTGGAATGACGTAGATACGTCGAAATCACTTAAGTTCCTGATTTGGAGGCTAATCAAAACCCTTGATATACAAGAACTTTAAATAACTCACATAATGCGTAA
>JBCCWF010000578.1:0-4091 GCA_039194035.1 Cyanobacteria bacterium P01_E01_bin.6
AACTCTTGAAACCCCGAAAACTTGTTCTTCTTAAAAAGAAATTTTATCGGGAATCATCAAATTTTCAACGAGAATACGCGGGTCTAGCCAGTAGTACATTTGCTTGAAATCGACCGGAAAAAGTTTTCTGCACCACTAAGGGCGATCGCCCGGCAGTTCAATCAAGTCAATGCCTTCGGCGTGTTTTTAAGACTCTCGGTACGGTAGTGATACGGCAGAATGAGTATCGTGTAGACCTAAGCCTTTGTGAAAGCCATGCTCCCCCATGCCACGGCTCTGTCATTAACTGATCTCAAGACAACGATTGTCAGGAATCCGTTGACGGTTTCGCCTGATGACGTTGTGATTGACGCGATCGCCCAAATGAGTGGCGTGGAATCGTATTGCAACGTAACAAAGCATTGCAATGTAACAGAAACCAAGAGCAATTCCGTTCATCATTTCAATCTCGGGGCTCAGGCGAGCTGTGTTTTGGTGATAGACAAAGGTCACGTTGTCGGAATTTTGACGGAGCAAGATATTGTTCGTCTCACGGCCCAGCAGCAATCTCTCGATCAATTGGTGATGCGCCAGGTGATGACCCATCCTGTTGTAATCTTGCGAGAATCTGCCTTCACCGATTTATTTGTCGCGATTCACCTGCTGCAATACCACCACATTCGTCATTTACCGATTCTGGATGATCAGGATTGCTTGGTCGGACTGATCACCCATCAGAGCCTGCAGCATATCTTTCATTCAGTCGACTTATTGCGATTACGGTCGGTCAAAGAGGTAATGACCTGCGACGTAGTTTATGCCTTAGGAAATAGCTCGATGCTGGCGATCGCCCAACAGATGGCGCGCCACTGCGTCAGTTCTGTGATCATGGTGGAACCGAGTAAGACTGATACCCCCCGACAAATACCCATAGGAATGTTGACCGCGAGGGATTTGGTGCAATGTCAAGCATTGGGCTTGAATTTGGAATGCTGTACCGCTGCCTCAATCATGGGTGCACCCGTTTTCAGCATCAAGCCAGACGATTCCCTCTGGACAGCGCATCACATGATGGAGGAGCACATTATCCGCAGACTTCTCGTGATAGGCGAACAAAACGAACTCATTGGAACTGTCACCCAAACACATGTTCTGCAAGCTCTTAATCCTAGCGAAATCTACACACTTGCAACGTCTTTAGAAGAAAAAGTGAAGCGTCTGGAAACGGAGAACGCTGTTCTCCTGAGAACTCAAACGATTGAGCGAAAGCAAACAGTTGAAAATCTGACAGATCAGGTTCATGCTCGATTAACTAATGAGAAATTAATTTTCGAGATTGCAACACAAATCCGGTCATCTCTGAGCTTGCAAACAATTTTAGATACGACGGTAGAGCAAGTGCGGCAGATGCTAGGCTGCGATCGCGTCAATATTTGGCGATTTGAAGCCGATTGGCAAACAATTGTTGTGGCCGAATCCACAACCTCATCGCGGTCTCTAATGGGTGAACGAGTTCAGGATGAGTGTCTGCAAGACTATACAGACATTTATCGTCAAAGGCAGATTCGCGTTGTACCCGATATTTACACGACTGACATGGCAAATTGTCATCGGGAACTGCTAATCCGCCTACAAACACGAGCCAAAATTTTGGTGCCGCTCCTGTGCGGTGATGACCTATGGGGATTGCTTAATGTAGCGGAAAGTCAGCATTCCCGCGAGTGGCAGCCAGAAGATGTGGCCATGCTGGAATTCTTATCCGTTCAGCTAGCGATCGCCCTGCAGCAAGCCACCACCCACCAGCAGTTGCAGGCAGAACTAAACGAACACAAGCAAACTGAAGACCGCTTGATCGAGAGCGAACGACGCTATGCGACATTGGCAGCCACAGCTCCAGTCGGAATCTTTCGCACAGATGCAAAGGGCAACTGCATCTATGTCAACGATCGCTGGTGTGAGATTACCGGACTCACCCTAGAAGCTGCCAAAGGCGAGGGCTGGACAGAAGCACTACACCCAGAGGATCGTGACAAAATTGCTGATGAATGGGTGCAAGCGACTCAGGAAAATCGGCCTTTCCAGATTGAATATCGATTCCAACGGTCTGACGGCAGCATCACGTGGGTGTATGGACAGTCTGTCGCAGAACGAGATATGGCAGGATGTGTCGTGGGTTACTTAGGAACCATTACCGACATTAGCGATCGCAAACAAACTGAACTGGCTCTGCAACAAAGCGAAGCTCAAAGTAGAGCCATCTTAGACGCGATTCCCGATCTTATCTTGCTAGCAGGAGCTGATGGGGTGTATCGCCAGTTTTCCAGTCCTCATCGACCGTTTGATTTACTTCCCAAAACAACAGATCGGACGGGACATCATATGGCGGATATTATTCCTTCAGAAATTGCTGAGCGACACCTGCATTATTTGAATCAAGCCTTGGCAACAGGCGAAATGCAAGTGTATGAACATCAAATTCAAGTGCACGGTAGCCTTCAGGCTGAAGAAATCAGGGTCGTCAAAAGTGGAGAAGATTCAGCACTATTCATCATCCGGGATGTTAGCAAGAAGAAGCAAGCAGAATCTGAGCAATTACAAGCCGCAAAAACTCAATCAGAGCTCAGAATGTTGGAGCAGATTCTCGATAATGTTCTAGCGGGGTATTGGGATTGGGATATTCCTAACCATCGAGAATATCTCAGCCCTGGATTCAAACGAATGTTTGGCTATGAAGATCATGAATTGCCAAATACACCAGATAGTTGGCAATTCATCATTTTTCCAGATGATTTACCATCAGTGTTCGAATGTTTTGACCGCCACGTTCAAAGTCGAGGTGATATTCCCTATTACAACGAAGTTCGCTATCGCCATAAAGATGGTTCGACCGTCTGGGTTCTCTGTTCAGGTCAAGTCATTGAGTGGGATGCAGACGGTAATCCACTCAGGATGATTGGATGCCATGTTGATATTAGCGATCGCAAACATTCGGAAGAGAAAATCCAACAATATGCGGCTCAATTAGAGGCTTCTAATCAAGAATTAGAAGCCTTTACCTATTCTGTTTCCCATGACCTCCGTGCGCCTCTTCGCCATATCGGCGGGTTTATCAATGCACTTAGGAATAGGATCGAAACAACACCCGCAGCTGAAGATGCTAAGACTGTCCACTACCTAGACGTCATCGAGAAAAGTGGCCAAAAAATGGGGGCATTGATTGAGGGACTCTTGACCCTGTCGCGGGTTGGTCGACGAGAAATAACACTGCACTCGGTAAATCTTCAAGATTTAATACAGCAGGTCATTGATGATGTTCGACGCAATCATTTTCCATATGATGTTCCAGAGCAAAGTTCAAACAACGAATCCAGTCCTTATGCCTGTTCTATTGCTAATAGTCCTGAATTTATTGTGTATGATTTACCAACTGTAAAAGCAGATAAAATTTTGCTGCAACAGGTATTTTTTAACCTGATTGACAATGCTGTAAAGTTCAGTCGCGATCGCCATCCCCCTCGTATTGAAATCGGTACCCTGGATCATCAACCTGGTAAACTCACACAGACGATTTATATCAGAGATAATGGCGTTGGATTTCAAATGAAGTATGCGGACAAGTTATTTGGCGCATTCCAACGCCTCCATTCACAAACTGATTTCAGTGGAACAGGAATTGGATTGGCGATTGTGCAGCGAATTATTCATCGCCATGGAGGAAGCATTTGGGCAGAAAGTAGCCCAGGAAATGGAGCCTGTTTCTACGTAAATCTACGACTATTGCCCAGGTATTAAACTATTCAGAATTTTTGCAACCCACTATTGAAATTCAACTTAGCATCGCTATATAAGTAAGTAAGCATCAAAAGTTTCATTTAAGAGCAAGCCTGCAACTATAACTAAATCCCCATTGAGCATCATCGGTGTGTTTTTTTACAACAGAAAGCATCGGTGATGATTTCAATCGTGCCTGACCTTAGTGGTGCAGAAAAGTCTTGAAAGCCTCATTGTTTCGTTGTTTTTAGTCATGAGTTCAAGCATCAAATTCCGTGACTCTGGCAAACTCAATCCGACAGTCTATCCGCTGTCGCTTCTTGCGTGATGCACAAGCGGCT
>JBCCWF010000579.1:0-4086 GCA_039194035.1 Cyanobacteria bacterium P01_E01_bin.6
ACGAGGAACGCGGCATGACCCAAACCAATAGTGTGATTGATACCATTGAGCAGCCTTCAGGTGCAGTTGATTTACTTGTGCAAGATGAGAAAGATTCCGCAGCTGAGGCTGTAGAACCCAGCACACCCGCAAAAGCAACGAAAACGCGTTCTTCTCGACGTAAGGTTCAGACCAAAAAGAAGCACTATACAGAAGACTCAATCCGGTTATACCTTCAAGAAATTGGCCGCATTCGCCTCTTAAGAGCTGATGAAGAGATTGAACTAGCTCGTAAAATTGCAGAACTCCTTCAAATGGAGCGTGATTATGACGACTTGTGCCAGGAACTGGATAGAGAACCTACGGATGCAGAGTGGGCTGATAGAGTTGGGATGGCTCTACCTACGTTCCGTCATCACCTTCACATCGGACGTCGTGCTAAGGATAAGATGGTTCAGTCGAACCTTCGTCTGGTTGTCTCGATCGCCAAGAAGTATATGAATCGCGGCCTCTCCTTTCAGGATTTGATTCAGGAAGGTAGTTTAGGATTGATTCGAGCGGCAGAAAAATTTGACCATGAAAAGGGTTACAAGTTCTCTACCTATGCAACATGGTGGATTCGTCAGGCCATTACTCGGGCGATCGCCGATCAATCCCGTACGATTCGCCTTCCTGTTCACCTCTATGAGACGATTTCGCGGATTAAGAAGACCACGAAGCTGCTTTCTCAAGAGATGGGACGTAAGCCTACAGAGGAAGAAATTGCGACTCGAATGGAGATGACGATTGAGAAATTAAGATTCATTGCAAAATCTGCTCAGCTTCCAATTTCTCTTGAAACGCCCATTGGAAAGGAAGAAGATTCTCGTTTGGGTGATTTCATTGAATCTGATGGAGAAACTCCTGAAGACCAGGTTTCCAAGAATTTGTTGCGTGAAGATCTAGAGAGCGTTTTAGATACGTTAAGTCCTCGTGAACGTGACGTTTTGAGACTGCGTTATGGCTTAGATGACGGTCGGATGAAAACGCTTGAAGAAATTGGTCAAATCTTTAATGTTACGCGTGAGCGCATTCGCCAAATTGAGGCAAAAGCATTGAGAAAGCTTCGCCACCCCAACCGGAATAGTGTTCTCAAAGAATATATTCGCTAGATTTTTATCGTCAGTCACCTTGAGTCAGCATTAAAATGCTGGCAAAGACAATAAAACGAATACGGGCAGCGTAGCATTCCTACGCTGCCCGTATTCGTTTTATTGCTGGTTCTAAGATGGGCATAATGAAAGATATGTAGTGATGACTCTTGTGCGAGTGCTATGGGAGCTTAATTACTCCCGTATCCATGAATGGATGGTGGTAGTACCTGCCTGGGTGCAATAAACATTGAAGCCTTGAGTGGTGCCATACTGATTGATTTTCATCAGGGACGGTCAGATTTGTGTACTATCTTAAATCTACAGATTTGGCTCAGAGGATACGTTATGAATAGAGCAAACTGATAGTCTTTACAGGGCGCAATAATTATTGTGAATGGCCAGCTTCTGCTGAATTTATCAAGCATGAGTATTGATAGCCTGTGATGTGACTGTCGAGTTTAGTGAGAGTTGCTTGAGCAAAAATACCTTGTCCAAGATCGATGTGATTCCTTCTAGGGTTGCGATCGCCAGACTAACCTAGGCTGTAGAGCCCTGAAACATTCTTTATCTTCTGTATTTGTCTTTTTACGGATGGTGTTATTAAACATGATTGGACGCTTGAACCGCTTGACTGCATCTGGATTGCTAGCCGTCGGAACGACCGTTAGTTTAATGGGGATACCCGAATTTATCCCAGGGGCAAAACTTATCAATGCTCTAGGTTCGGATGTTGCTTATGCACAAAGTTCGGATGAGGCTGTTCGTGTTCGTGTTTATCAACAGGCTAGTCCAGCAGTTGTTTCGATTAATGCTTCCACTGGCACCGGAAGCGGCAGTATTATTCGTAGCGATGGATTAATTCTCACGAATGCCCATGTCGTGCAAGGTTCGCAAACTGTAACTGTCAGACTTGAGGACGGACGTGAGTTTCAAGGTGACGTGATTGCATTCGGTGAACCTGGACTAGATTTAGCTGCTGTTCGTTTGTCAGGAGTTACTAACCTACCCACAATTCCTCTGGGTTCGATTGGGGATATTAGTGTAGGTCAAACCGCGTTTGCCATTGGAAACCCATTTGGTCAGTTTCAGGGAACTCTAACGGTCGGTATTGTCAGTCGGATTGATCGAGAACAGGGGCTAATTCAAACAGATGCTGCGATTAATCCTGGGAACTCTGGAGGCCCGCTTTTAAATAGTCAGGGGCAGTTAATAGGGGTCAATACCTCCATCTTCACTACTGGTCGTGATGCAGGCAATATTGGCATTGGGTTTGCAATTCCCGTCGAGCGAGTGCAACCATTTTTGACTGCAGTACGAAATGGTCAGGCTCCCCGAGAGTGGGCTCGATTTTCTAACATTGTGACCATTACTCCGAATAGTCAGCCCTTACGTGGTGTTCTGGATAGCAATAGCAACGTTCTTGAGTCTGATAGCAGCTATTTTGATGTATACACCTTTGACGTTCAGCAAGGTCAACGCATTACCATCGATATGATGAGTGATGCTCTGGATGCGTATTTGATTTTGCTAGATCCAAATGGGCAAGATATTGCTCAGGATGATGATGGCGGGAATGGGACAAATGCTCGACTTGTTGCAACAGCTCCAACGTCTGGAACGTATATGGTGCTGGCAAATTCCTACTCAGTGGGTGAAGTAGGAGAATACCGATTACAAGTTTCTGCAAATGCTGATTCTCCTGCAAATACCAATCCTACTGTCCGTGCTGGTTTATTGCTCCAAGAAGAAGGATTTTTAGGCCAAGGATCTTCAGTATTGCAATCAGACGGAAGCCTTTATCAGGAGCACAGTTTCTTTGCCGAAGCAGGACAGCAGGTCACGGTTGTCTTGGAAAGCAATGAGTTTGACACGTATCTGATCCTCATCGGTCCAGATGAACAAGTGATTGAGCAAAATGACGATGCAGCTCCAGGGAACTTAAACTCGGCTATCACTGTAACGTTGCCTGTCACTGGGACTTATCGGGCGATCGCCAATGCCTACGATTCTTCGGGGCGGGGTCGATATTCTATTCGTGTTCAGCAATAGGTGTGGTTAGTTATATCAAAGCAGTGTGAAAAGTGGGAGTGATACTCCCACTTTTTTTGTATGGGATGGCTGTGATGTAGGCAAACGAGCGAGTGTATTCTTCTCGATGGCGCATAATGACGTTCAGATTCAACCAGATGGCTCGATTGCTATCAGCAGGACTGAAAATATTGGGTTGCTGGGCGAGGCGATCGCCGCTCAATGGGCAATGTCAAACGGATGGGAAATTTTGCATCATCGATGGCACTGTCGTTGGGGAGAATTAGATCTTGTCGCACATCAACCGTTTGATTCGACACTCCCTAAGGAAGCACAGCAGCACCGCGTCCCCAATCCGCATGGCATGAATGATGGACAGGCTTTGATTTTTGTTGAGGTGAAAACTCGGAGTGCGAACAATTGGGATGCCAATGGCCTCATGGCAATAACGCCCGAGAAGCAGCGTAAACTATGGCAAACTGCTGAGCTATTTCTTTCAACATTTCCTCGCTATGCGATGATGCCATGTCGGTTTGATTTGGTGCTTATTCAACATCGGCGATCGCCAAAACCCAACGTGCGCAAAAGCATCGTGCATGGACAACCGGCTTTGCTTTCTGATCCGTTATTGCTCGCTCAGTCGCGAGAAGATTTTTTAATTCTTCCACCTTGTCCACAAATTCAATCGAAATTGAGAGATGGCAGCCCTTGGGTGAGGTTGGGCAAAAATTTATTTAGAGTTGAGCAACACCTTGAAAATATATTTGAACGGTAGCAAAAAGGCATCAATTGTTTCTCACGCTTGACATGTAGCTGAGAGCAACATTGTTAGGATATTGACAGTTGTTTTGGAGGTACTCCGATGTGGAGACGAATGTTCAACGTCTGAACGACATTCGATCGGTTGCACATGTTGAATTCAGTAACTGGACGTAATTAAAACCAA
>JBCCWF010000580.1:0-4078 GCA_039194035.1 Cyanobacteria bacterium P01_E01_bin.6
CAGTGCCCGCTTGGCTCAAACCATACATCGCAGCCTAGTAGCAGGGACGGGGGCAATCGATCGCAATATCCGTCGTGCTCGCTTCTTTATGGTGCGGGAAACTCCAACATCAATGCCATCCGTGTTGCTTGAAATGGGCTATCTGACCAACCCCAACGAAGCTCGCCGCCTCGGGTCACCTGAATATCAAGAGCGTCTGGCTCAGGCGATCGCCCGTGGGGTTGCATCGTACTTCGGACGCTAGCTTGTAAGGAATTATGCTAGTTAAATTTCTGGCACAGTTCAAAGCTGGCTGGAGATGTCGGGATTCTATCGCTTCCAGAGGGCGTGCTCTCTCTCCTTTTCCCCGATTTGCAAACTTTAATAGTTGGTTCCTTTCTTGCTGCAAGTGTTATCCCCAAAGACCTGTTATTGAACCAGGCCAAATTTTCCCCCTTCACCAAAGGCTTGGAAGAGCCCGATAGGTGCTGAATAATAATTTGAGGTGGTTTGCTTCAATCACCCCTATGAGGAGTCGGTTAGTCTAGAAAGCTCCACATTCAATGTGCTAGCCTCTGCAGAGCCCCCAATCAAACATAAATCTTTCCGGACAAGACCGGCGCTAGCAACAATGTCATCTCCATCTAAATCATCTGCTGAGCCCTGCGTCACCACATTCGATGAGTTTGTGCAATTGGCGGATTATTCTCTGATGGACAGCTTAAATGCCGATCCTAGTGCTACCGGAGATGGTGACGATCGCCATGCCCGCCAGGTTTTTTCGGGTCATTTTGTACCTGTAATACCCACGCCACTTGCGGAACCAGAATACGTAACCCATAGCAGCACTTTATTTCAG
This sequence comes from Cyanobacteria bacterium P01_E01_bin.6, assembly GCA_039194035.1. Lineage (GTDB taxonomy): Bacteria > Cyanobacteriota > Cyanobacteriia > CAKZMO01 > CAKZMO01 > JBCCWF01. The sequence goes on from JBCCWF010000580.1 coordinate 839, forward strand.
GAACTTGGGTTGAGCGATGAGCTGGCGCTTGATGAAAAATTTCGCAATGTTTTTTCTGGCGATATTACTGCTGCGCATGAGCCTATGCGTCAGGTTGGCTGGGCGACGGGTTATGCACTGTCGATTTATGGCACCGAATATATCCAAAATTGCCCATTTGGTACTGGTAATGGTTATGGCGATGGTCGGGCCATATCTGTATTTGAAGGCATATTCAACGGCCAGCGTTGGGAAATGCAATTGAAAGGGGGTGGCCCAACGCCTTATTGCCGTGGTGCTGACGGGCGTGCAGTACTCCGTTCAAGTGTGCGTGAATTTCTAGCGCAAGACTATATGCATGCTTTAGGTGTGCCAACATCGCGCTCTTTGACACTGTATGTTTCTAAATCTGAGACCGTCACCCGGCCTTGGTATTCTCAAGATTCCTATTCCACCGATCCTGATATTTTGGTGGACAATCCTGTGGCCATTTCAACTCGCGTGGCACCATCCTTTTTGCGTGTTGGTCAGCTAGAATTATTTGCCCGCCGCGCCTGCAGCAATGCTCACCCAAGGGCATTGGAAGAGTTGCGCATGATAGTGTCGCACTTAATCGATCGGGAATACAAAAGCGAGATAGACCAAACACTTGGTTTTACTGAACAATTGGTTGCGCTAGCTAAGCTATTTCGCCAGCGTCTTACTTCACTGGTGGCTAATTGGCTACGTGTTGGGTATTGCCAGGGTAATTTCAACAGTGATAATTGCGCCGCGGGTGGCTTTACCCTCGACTATGGGCCATTTGGGTTTTGCGAAAGTTTTGACCCTTGGTTTCAACCGTGGACTGGTGGCGGCGAGCACTTTGCATTCTTCAATCAGCCAAACGCTGCACAAGCGAATTATTTTATGTTTTGGAAAACTGTGAGACTGCTACTCGCAGAAGATGCTGAAGCATTAGAACAGTTCGACCAAGTAGGCCGTGGCTTTTCGGACGCCATGCACAAACAGATCCAAAAAATGTGGGCAGCCAAACTTGGCTTGACTGAATACAATCCAAAGCTTTTTGAAAGACTAATGCAGTTAATGACTGCTTCAGAGGTGGATTACACCATTTTCTTCCGCGAGTTATCTCATATCCCAGACGATATCGAACCATTGAAAAAGAGCTTCTATGTTCAAACTTCACAACAGCTTGACGAGCAATGGCAATCTTGGCTAGGGAGCTGGCGCGACCTCGTTACTAACGACGGAAATTTGGCTGATATCTCAGCCAAGATGAAACAGACTAATCCAAAGTACACATGGCGAGAGTGGTTAATTGTCCCCGCCTATCAACAAGCCATGCAGGGTGACTACACTTTAGTTAAAGAGTTGCAAGAAGTACTTAGCTATCCATACGATGAGCAATCACAAGAAGTAGAAGATAAGTACTACCGTCTAAGACCTAATGAATTTTTTAATACTGGTGGTGTATCGCACTATAGCTGCTCGTCTTGAGCTAAAAAGGGTCGCGCTGACCCCGTCAGCTAGCTGCGAGGTAAGTGCTAGCCAGAATTTATTCATTTCTCCAACCTTGTTTTCAGTATCACCTAAATAAAATCTATAGTTCGCAATCGAACGTACACGAGCGATTTCATAACAGGTGCCCCCGCGTAAGAACCTCTGGGTCAATCCGGATTGCGGCCTCAAGACTCGCCAATGCTCGGAAGTGAAACCTTCTCTCATCAACACGGTCGAGACCGCCTCAAGACTTCGCGCTACAGCCTGCAACTAGTTGTTGAACCGATTGCTGGATAAGTGGAGATTTGTTGTCGGCTTGGTCATAGCAGAAGAAAATTCTGGTCGTTTGCGAGCTGATGGTCGGCAATCCTGTTGCCTTCTCGATTATGCGTTTGTTCTATTTGCATACGCTTCTGCACTTGCTAATTATAATTTGAGAATGAGAATGATTATCATTCTTGATACAATCGGAGCCGCAGTGCTGACTTCCCGTGAACTGCACGCTTCTCTTATCCTCTCTTGAGCGTTCCGAATGCCCAATCCAGCTCCCGTTCAGGCCCCGCCTCTTGCCGATGCTGTCGAACACTTACAGCGGATTCGCCATACCTGTGCTCATGTCCTCGCCATGGCAGTGCAAAGGCTTTTTCCGGACGCCAAGGTGACGGTAGGTCCCTGGACAGAGACTGGTTTCTATTACGATTTTGATTGCCCCACCCCGTTTACTCCCGAAGATTTAGAGCACATTGAGGCTGAGATGCGCTCTATCATCAAGGCGGATTTACCCATCATTCAAGAAACAGTCGGTCGCGAAGCCATCAAGGCAGAAATCGAGCAGCTCAACGAACCTTACAAACTCGAAATTCTCGATGGTATTCCGGAAGACGAAACGATTACCCGCTACTTTATTGGCTGCCCCGATAGTGGAAAGACTAACCATCCTGAGGTTGAGCCCTCCCTGATCGACCCTGTTGTCATTCCACCTCAAGTCTGGTGGTGGGATCTCTGTGCAGGACCGCATCTGAATCGCACTGGAGAGATCCATCCTCAAGCGTTTGCACTGGAGACCGTTGCAGGGGCCTATTGGCGTGGGGATGAAACCCAGGCTCAGTTGCAACGCATATATGGCACCGCGTGGGAAACTCCCGAACAGCTCCAGGTCTATCTCGAACAAAAGGAGGAGGCCAAGCGCCGAGACCACCGAAAGTTAGGCCAGGAGTTGAAGCTCTTTAGTATTGAAGAGCAGGCAGGGGGCGGTTTGGTCTTTTGGCATCCGAAAGGAGCTAGGATGCGCCGTGTCATTGAAGACTATTGGCGTCAGGCCCATGAATCGGCGGGATACGAGCTTTTATATACCCCCCACATGGCCAACTTAGAGCTGTGGAAAACTTCAGGGCATTTTGATTTCTATCGAGACGGCATGTTTGATGCCATCGATGTTGAGTCGCAGGCTTATCAGCTCAAGCCGATGAACTGCCCGTTTCACGTGTTGACCTACCAGCACGATCTACATTCCTATCGGGAATTTCCCATACGTTGGGCAGAATTGGGCACGGTCTATCGCTACGAGCGCTCGGGAACTCTCCATGGGTTAATGCGCGTTCGCGGATTTACCCAGGATGATGCACACATTTTCTGTTTACCCGACCAGGTAGCATCTGAAATTTTAGGTGTCCTAGATCTGACGGAACGAATCCTCTCGGACTTTGGCTTCCGCGACTACGAAGTCAATCTTTCGACTCGACCTGAGAAATCCGTCGGTGG
>JBCCWF010000581.1:0-4031 GCA_039194035.1 Cyanobacteria bacterium P01_E01_bin.6
AGCGGGAGTCTGGGGCGTGGGGCGCCCCAGACTCCCGCCTTAAAATCCAAGCCAAACCGACAGGTCTCAACTTAGACGACGAGGGGTATTCTTGCTCAATCGTTAAGAGACCCAGAAACACATCATTCTCGTTCATGCCCATTCGAAAATATGTACAGATAGAGAGATATGCAAAATAGCTTTTTTGATAGTTCACTTGATAAAGACGCAATCAAACAGCGTATTCAAGAATTAGAAAGAGCAAAAATTGGGTTCTACAGCATTGGTCTTTATCCTGCATCAATTGCCTACAATTCCGCCATGCAAGAAGGAGGCGAGAGTTTGCTTCTTGCCCCTCGTCCTGGACGAGAACTCATGGGTGCTTTTTCTGATTCAGCCTATAAAGGAATGGATCGGGAACATGTGAATCGGATGCGTCGCATGTCTCACCACAAAGAGAAGCAGAAACTTGTTCCAAACACCTTGGAATACCTCATTGTCAATTGCGAACTCGTTGTTCTCAGCTCAAACAGTAACTATATTGAAGGCGATCTGGCTAAAGCTCGTGACATCAGAGAGAAGCTAGGCCGCAATAATGTCGTTTTTGCCTGTCTTTCAGGCTCCTTTAGCCATGACGACATGACCAATGATTCCTATGTTTTGTGCGAGAAGTATCCAAGTCTTGCTTTTTTCTCTGGGTTTCATCGTCATGGAGCACTTCGAGATCCAGTGGATAGTTTCACGGCTAACTTTTGTCATCCAGATGCCCTCACAGCACTACTCGGTGCCCATCTGATGAATAAGATATCGCTCAACATTCAGGTGTCACCTGGTATTCACAATGTTGAAGCGCAATACATCAAAGCCGCCAAAAACATGGCCTCTATTTTTGCTGGGTTTGGCTATGACTATCACCGAGAAAACCCAGGGATTTTGCCCACTTTGCTGACGCTCCTCCTCGATCAGTGTCTGGATCAGGCTGCCACCGTATCCATGTATCGGCGCGATCGCCATCGGCTTTACAACCGACAACCCATTGCCCTAACCGAGCTAGGCTATGGTGTTCCCAGAATTGAAGCAACGCTCAATCGAGGTGGCGATGTTGAAAAAGTCCGAGATCACACCTTCACACAGCTCACGGCAATGGTTGCAGATGTCCGCGGAAGTATGATGCTCCCCATGACCGGAAAACCAACCCGAAACTTTCAAGCTGGGCAAGTGCTTGCAAGTTTGATGCACAGTCTGAAGCGTTGTCCATTAAGCATCGAAGAATTCGCCCAATGGTGCGAGGAATCTGGACTCAGCCAAGGAAGTCTAGAAGGGCTAAAAGCTTTGAAATATTGGCCTCAGATTCTAAAAAAATACAGCATTCAGATTCATGATTCATCGATGATCAACCTCCTTCATCGGGCATTCTATGGAGAAAAAGACGAAAAGGAATTTGCATTTGAGGTGATGACTCAAAGTCGAGAATTATCAAACTACTGTCAGGAATCTGTACGCCCGACCCACAGCCGAAAATATGCGGATGCACTCAATAATCTCGACAAGGAAGAGTACCTCGATGTATTAGTGAATGCTGTCATTGCAGACAATGCAAGAAAGGCAATCCATGATGACAATGGCATCGAAGAAAATTCCGTTGAGGAAATCACCCATGATCATGACCCTGCCTATATTCGAGTGATGCGGAGTATTGAGCAAAGTGTTCATACGGAACTCATCAACGTGTCATAGTAGTGAGCTGCCGCAAGCCCGGTCTGTCGCAACATTAATCAACGTCACAAAACCCATCAAAAGCAATCGCGTTTGAAGCACGATATTTTATCGTTGAGGAATGATAATCCAGTGAAATCCAGTGTTTTGCTGAATTCTCAAGATGAAAGGTTCGAAGTTACACCTGTATAAATTGGAGAATAATGTGGACTTGCCTCCATTGTCAGCACTGAAGGTTTTCCGTAATTTGCAATCTGGGAGTCGGCAATTTGCGGTCATTGGATTGGGGCGATTTGGTCGTGCCGTGTGCGCTACCCTACATGAGATTGGCTACGAAGTCCTCGGGATTGATACGGATGAAAGCTTGGTGGCTAGGGTTCTGACAGATAGTCTGGCATCCCATGCACTGCAGCTTGATTCAACCAACCCAATCGCGTTGAAGGAAGCAGGCATCTATGACTTTGACACAGTTATCGTTGGCATTGGCAATTACATCCAGGAGAGCATTATCACAACGCTGAACCTCAAAGAGGCGGGAGTTTCCTACATTGTGGCAAAAGCATCATCTGATATTCATGGCAAGCTCTTGGAAAAAGTAGGTGCTGATCAGGTGGTATTTCCGGAACATCAAATGGGGTGTTCTCTTGCGCGATCGCTGACCCGGCCTGAAATTCTTGATCGGTTTGAGATTGACCCTGACCACAGCATCGTTGAACGGACTGTTCCTGATGAGTTTGATGGCAAAACGATAGCTGAACTTCAGCTTCGAAAACGATATGGCCTCAACTTACTTGCCGTTAGCTGCCAGGAGGATAGTGATGCGTTTGAAATTAACCCAAGTCCTATTATGCGCCTCAAACAAGGTACGGTGATGGTGGTTCTGGGCACCAATAAGAGCATCAACCAACTTCCAAGATAAGGATAGGCGAGAGAGTGGTGAATCATTTTGCTGGGAAACGGCTGGGCATGATGAGACATGTGATTCGCATTCCAGTAACCCATCGCTACCGCCTGCTTTGTTATAGCAGTCCTAACCTACGTGCGGACTGCTATATCCTATCGCCATCCTAAATATGTTCATAGGACTGAACAACCCCTAAGGCTGCTTGATAGTGTTTGTCTGACAGCTCTGAGGGAGCTAGAATCTTTGCTGCTTGCATAAACCGATAGACCCACCGACAAAACTCATTGAGCGATCGCCCTGGCAACTCAACGATGTAGTCAATATATTGATTATCAGTATTTTTGCTTTTCCGAATCTTTTGGGTCGGGTGGCGACATTCGCCTTCAAGAATGAAGTCAACGGCAGGTGGAAAAAAGCGCACAATAACCTTCGTTAGGCCAAGTTTGCCAGCTTTTTCCTGCTGTTGCTCTTCAGGATTCCCCAGATACAGTCCCCATCCTTGAGTCAAAAGCTGGTGGGCAATGGTCAACCGCTTGAGTTGAGTGTCGGTTCCTCTTCCATTCGCATCAACAATCGTCACTGAGTTGCTCAATCGATCGAGACGCTCCACTTCAAAATGTCCATTTTCAACATACTCATAGAGCAAATACCAGGCAATATCGGAATAGATCAGCTGCATCGGATAAACGGTCATATGACCGATATCCATGGTGTGATAGGGTTCTCGCTGGCGGTAAATTTCAATGCGCTGTCCTTGGGCGATCGCATTTTCAATGACATCAAGCTGATGAAATAGGGTTTTGCGATACTGCCCTCGCTGCATCATTTCTTCTGGATCCGTGTGCACAATCACCCGGTTCAAGTGCGATCGCACCGGAAAGAATAGGTGTCCCTTTGTCTCTAAGTTGAGTCCTCGTAACCGGAGTTCTAGCCGTTCGCACACCCGACGCGCTGTTGGGTCTCCCTGATGATGGGCTTGAGATTGCAGCGCCTGAATCGCCAACCGAAGTTCGTCCTTCTGCAACGCTCCCGTTCCCAGGTAATATCCCCACCGATACATCCGTCGTTCCAAAATACCGTACTGCCTCAACACACCTACATCTTTCCGAATCGTTGGAAGTGAGTAGGCTGGCAACTCTATACCGTAAGCTTTTGCCGTGTCTTGTAGGCGATCGCACACCTCTTCAAGAGCTTGGTGATGGTCACCCTTTGGAGAAGAATGATTAGGGTCAGCACAGCCAATTCCCGGATACTCGATGAAGGTCGCAATCAGCAGCATCAAGCGCTCAAATGAAGGGCGATCGCTATAGGGGTGAAAAGTTGGTTTCTTAACCATTTAATTCTGATCTGTCAATAGAATATGATCTTTCAATAAAAAGAATTTATTTATAAACTTCCAATTAAAATCCTATAGCTTTTTCACTAAAAAGAC
>JBCCWF010000582.1:0-4030 GCA_039194035.1 Cyanobacteria bacterium P01_E01_bin.6
CCGCCACACCTTGGTTTTGGTATCTTTTTTATGTGCAGATCCCTAAGACTTAGACGTCATTAGAACCAGAACCCCAAATCCTGTGCCGTCCGCTGAGCGGGCGGCACAGGATTTGGAAGGGTACGTTTAATGATGGCTAGCTACTGATCGAAACTTGACGCATCTTAATGCGACGAGTGCTTTGTCATCAACCTAGACTCAGTTCTTGCAATATTGCTCAGCAATTTTCTCATAAGTCGACATCCTGATCCTGTTATCTCGACTGCATATTTGGTGGCCGCGTTTCATCTGAATGCGGTTACGAACAGTATGGTTGCGGGAATACTGGAACATCGCTTCCCTGTAGCTTCCGTAACAGATATCCGATAGCGAGTGAATCTACTGCGACACCACCCCATGAGTTTGATGGAGCACATTCTGATTGTTGATGATGATGCCATAGTGCAGATGGCGCTTATTCGCCATCTGGGGTCTCTGGGATATGAGGTACATGGAGTCTCATCGGCGGAAGCGGGGTTGTGTGCCCTGAATCAGACCACACCAACCATCATCATATCGGATGTGATCATGCCAGGCATGGATGGGCTAGAGTTTTGTCAACGTGTGCGATCGATGCCTGTGGGCAGGCTCATTCCATTTATTTTCCTGTCGTGTCGCGGAGAACTTGATGCGCGGATTGAGGGCCATAACATGGGGGCCGATGATTATTTGGCCAAACCATTTCATTTTCGTGAGCTGGCTGCAAAGGTGAGATCTCAATTGGATCGAGTGCAACGAGTTCGGCATGAGATGGCGCAGCGTGTGCAACAGGCAACGTCTGTTGCAGCGATTGCTCCAGCCCCATTACCTCTGACACCTTCTGAAGAAAAAGTCTTTTTTCAAGTGATTCAGGGATACATCAATAAACAAGTGGGCGATCGCCTCTTTTTGAGCCCTCGAACCGTGCAAACACATTTGAGTCGCATTTTAAGCAAACTGAATCTTGGTAATCGGTCTCAACTGGTTCGCTTTGCGTTTGAACATGGCTATCGACCGCAGATGACGGATAAACCGTCAGCGGCAAGCTAATCAATTCCCATCTGACTTACCCCAGATGAACCAAGCCAATTGTCATCACGGTCAGCAGTTGCTGTCATGGTTTGGCAAACATCTCAACATTGCAACGAAGAAAACAGGTTTAAGGGCACGCAACGCGCGCCCTTAAACCTGTTTCCTCTGTAAACGTTGCCAAGTCGTGTTGCGGTCACGAGTCAGCGGAATGGACGGGGATAGAAAAATTTCTGTTTCTTCTGTGTCGTGTTTTGAAAGAATCATCCAAAATGAGGTGGCAGTCATAGAGGCGATGGTGTGGTTGATCAGGGTTCCCCCCACGATGAGGTATCCGAAGAGACTCGCTTTCAAAACCAGGAGCATCTAATACAGGCAGGTCTGATACAGGCAGATCTGGCTCACGCGTCTGGTGTCGCGCGACACGAACAGATTGCAGCGTGGCGACGTCAACTGCGGCCGGGGCAGCGACAAATTGCAGATTGGAACGGTGGGCCGTTGGCAGTGTCGGCAGTTCCTGGAGCGGGCAAGTCAACCGGAATGGCGATCGCCGCCGCTATCCTACTAGCTGAGCGGTTCCAGCAACAGGTGCAGGCTGGAAAGCGATCGACGCCAACTCAGCAATTGATCCTTGTGACCTTTACGCGCTCAGCGGCAGCAAACTTACGCATCAAAGTGCGTGACTATCTACGAGAGTTATCGATTCCTGCATTAGGGTTTGCGGTCTATACGCTTCACAGTCTCGCCCTTCATATTGCAACCCGACACCCTGACCGATCGCACATCAACCTAGAGCAACTGTCGTTGGTGTCTCCATTTCAAACCCATCGTCTGATCCGCACCTGTGTTGAACAATGGATCGTCGCGCACCCTGACCTCTATCAGCGACTGTTAGATGGGCAACAGTTTGATGGAGAAGAAACCGAGCGCCTCCGTCGCCAGTCCGTCTTGCGTACCGAGATTTTGCCCGAAGTTGCCCAAACGGCCATTCATGAAGCTAAAAGTTCTGGACTTAGCCCAGACGATTTGTTTCACATGCATCAAACGATGGCGCGGCAGTCGGAAAACAGCGGAGATGGCGCAGTCTCCTTGGAGGACGGACAAGGTGATGATTACGATGTGTTGGCGATCGCCGCTGGCCTTTATCAGAGTTATCAGCTGCTGCTGCAACAGCGAGGCATGATTGATTACGACGACATGATTTTGGCCGCATTACGGGTCTTAGACGATCCTCCAACCCGGCAGCTATGGCAGTCTCAAATATTTGCTGTCTTTGAAGATGAAGCCCAAGACTCGTCTCCTCTGCAAACCCGATTACTCGAACTCTTGGCGGGTGGGTCCTCTCAGGTGGAAGAAAGTGCGCCATCGGAATCATCCACAAAGGCTCGATCCACAAAAGCTCAACATGTTGACACGGATTCCTTCACTGCCCCCATGAACCTGGTGCGGGTTGGTGATCCCAATCAAGCGATTAATTCAACGTTTACCCCCGCCGATCCACTGTTCTTTCGAGACTTTTGCGCTGCCTGTCGTCAGCAGGGGCGCTTAGCCGAAATGACCCAGGCTGGACGCAGTACTCCCATTATCATGGAGGCCGCCAATGCCACACTGACCTGGGTGAACGAGCATTATCGGTTTCGAGAATCCCCATTTCGCTCCCAAGTGATTCAACCTGTTGGTGAGGATGATCCCCAACCAGACGCGAACCCAACACCCGAAGGCAGAGGACTCGAACTGTATACGCCGGATACGCCCCAACACTCGATTCAGATGATGGTGCAGCGAGCCGCTCAGTTGATCACGCGTTATCCCGAACGCAGTGTTGCCATTCTCGTGCGGGAAAATAAGCAAGGCACGTACATTGCGACGCAATTAAAGCGTGGTCGGGAGAAGACGGAGGAGGATACGCACGATACGTCTCAAGGAATTGATTTGGATGCATTAGGCATTGACGTGTATGACGTGGGACAGCGCGATCGCCACTCTCACATTCCCTCTGAGATGCTCCCTATGCTGCAGTTCTTGAATCGCCCTCATTCGCCCGACAACCTCAAAACAGCCCTGAAAATATTGATGCAGCGAAAGCTGATCCCCACGCAAGACTTGAATGAACTCGCTGCCTACCCCGAACAATTTCTCTATCCTGGGCCGCTGGAACAGCCCCAAGTATCGTTTGTGGCTGAAGCCCGCCGCTACTGTGCAAGCTTGCTCAAAGCTAGAACAGAACTGCCCCATTATCAGCTCATTCCATTCCTAGCGCTCACCTTGCGATATGACCCAGCAGAGTTGGCGACTGCCGATAAGTTGGCTGACACGATCGCCCGCCGCACCACCACCGAGCAGTCCCTCACCTCTATTCTGATGGCGTTGGGTGAAATTGTTCGTTCTGAGCAGTTTGAACCTGTTGACCCCGACGATGAAGACACACGCTATACGCGGGGTGGACAAATCACAATTATCACGATGCATAAGGCCAAAGGGCTAGATTGGGACTATGTGTTCATTCCGTTTTTGCAAGAACACAGCATTCCGGGGCGGGTATGGGTTCCTCCCCAACGACACTTTTTGGGTGAGATCAGTTTGGCCGCGATTGGGCGATCGCACATTCGCGCAGGCGTTCATGGCCAACCAGCCTTGCCCAGTGTGACTCAGGCATGGGAACAGGCCCAGCAGTTGAAGGTCGCCGAAGAGTTTCGACTACTATATGTGGCGATGACTCGCGCCAAACGTTTGTTGTGGATGGCAGCTGAAACCAGCTCACCGTTTACCTGGAACAAACCCGATCGATTGGAAGAACGCCCTCCATGCCCAGTCTTCACGATGCTCAAGAGGTGGCTAGCGGAACGAAAGGGGTAAAGCTCTCTCAATGGAATCGAATCACGCCATAATAAAGGATCTAAAACCGTTGATGCAGAGTATTCATGCATCGTGTTCTCTTATCCACTAAGTAGCTAGACATAAGTAAACGTAACCTTCCAAATCC
>JBCCWF010000583.1:0-4029 GCA_039194035.1 Cyanobacteria bacterium P01_E01_bin.6
GATTTTCAGTTTAATCATGCCGAACTACTTAGCGATTGATCAATGAAGAATCATAAGAATGACTTAGGATATCCAGAATAGCAGTTGAGCATCCGTTGAGCGATGAGATGTAGAGAAGCGACATGCATCGCGATTTTCTGAAGGAAGGGGATATAAACCCAAATCAGGGTGGGAACTGTCGTTTTCTCGCAGGGAAAACGACAGTTCTTAACTGAGACGACGTTTCAGTTTGCACAGGCAACGACGCCATCAGGAGAACATCAATGAATTCGCTTTTTCATTTGGCCTACAATGTGACCGATTTGGACATTGCCCGTCAGTTTTATGGCCAGGTGCTGGGCTGTCGCGAAGGTCGTAGCGCGGAAACGTGGGTCGATTTTGATTTTTTCGGTCACCAGATTTCACTACATTTAGGCGACCCAGTGGAAACCAAAAATACGGGTCTTGTGGGTGAGCATCAAGTACCCATGCCACACCTGGGCGTGATTCTCACCATGGCCGACTGGATGATTCTGGCAAATCGGCTCACCGCATCAGGTATCCCCTTTGTGATTTCTCCAACTATCCGTTTCGCTGGAGAGCCTGGAGAACAAGGCACCATGTTCTTCCGGGATCCCTCCGGCAATGCCATCGAAATCAAAGGCTTTGCTGATTTTGCTGGAGTGTATGCGTCATGAGGTCAGTGCTTCCATTTGCGGCACGGTTGACGATCACGGAAACACAAGCTTGGCTTGATGCGTTGCGCAATGCGTTGCCAGACTGTGATGTGCTGTTGCTGGAAGACGCAACAGAGGCTCAGCGTGCTGGAGTGGAGGTGGCGATCGCCGCCAATCCTGACCCAGCAACACTCAAGACGTTACCCAACCTGAAATGGGTTCAAAGCCTCTGGGCTGGAGTTGAGCACCTATTGGCCGAAACGCAGGATGCTGACTTCGCCATCGTGCGCATGACCGACCCACACCTTGCCAAAACCATGGCCGAAGCCGTGTTGGCGTGGACGCTGTATTTGCACCGTGACATGCCGCGCTATCGGGCACAGCAAGATGTACGACTCTGGCAACAGCATCCGACATTGCTGCCATCACAACGAACAATCGGTGTCTTAGGGCTGGGAAACATGGGGAAGGCCGCATGTCAAACACTCGTTCAGCATGGGTTTAAGGTATGTGGATGGGGGCGATCGCCAACGTCCATCGTTGGAGTGGAAACCCATGATGGAGAGGAGGGGTTGGATGCTGTTCTTCGACAGAGTACGATTCTGGTTTGTCTCTTGCCGTTGACTCCTCAAACCCGTGGGCTATTAACCGAGGAGACTCTCACCTTACTTCCTAACGGTGCGTCATTCATCAATTTTGCCCGTGGCCCCATTGTCGATACATCTGCCCTTCTCAGGCATCTTGACTGTGGGCATCTCGCCCATGCGGTACTGGATGTTTTCGACGAGGAACCCTTGCCTCAAGAAAGTCCACTATGGAGTCATCCCAACATCACGATTCTGCCGCACGTTTCAGCACTAACGAATAAGCAAACCGCGTCAAAACTTGTCGCTGAAAATATTAATCAGTTCTTGATCAATAGAACAATTCCGCTAAGCGTTGATAAAACCCTCGGCTATTAGGTTGGGCGCAGTCACGGCAACGTCCAACGAGAAATTTTAGTGCCGACCAAACAGGTTGCGCTGCGTCTATCTATGTCGGCAGGCGTGAATCAATTGTAATGAGTCAATGCCTGTCACTTGAAGGGATTGTTATACTGAATTATTCCACCTAATCACCTATATAGGGTGATTAGACTGACGAATTCCTACCTAATCACCTACATGGGCGGATTAGGCTGACGGATTTCCACCTAATCGCTCAATTCAGGGGATTAGGCGGAAAAATACTCTCTAATAAAGAGTTTATGCATCATGCCATTACCGCAGTAAAAGAATCACCATACTGAAGTAATTCTTGAGCGTAATATTCGTACGGAGGTTCGTTTCATGACAGAGAACGTTGCGTACAGCCCAGAATCAAGCTCAGCGACTCAAGTCGTATCCATGGCGTCTGGTATTCCTGCCTATGCGCCAAGATTCAATCGTGCAAGACCGGTTATCGCAGTTGTTGCAGAGAATAGCTTCACCGAACTAACGGATTACGTCATTCCCTATGGAGTTCTGTCCGAGTCCGGAGTTGCCCAGGTATTTGCACTCGCGACAAAGGAAGAACCCATCCGGATGCTCCCCGCCCTTCGGATTGAACCACAGGCAACGGTTGCAGAGTTCGACTCGCGATTTCCAGAGGGAGCTGACTATGTTGTTGTTCCTGCTGTTGTTCGCCAAAAGGATCCGATTTTACTGGGATGGATCGGCGAACAGGCAAAGAAAGGCGCAACAATCATAGGTATATGCGATGGTGTTTGGGTACTCGCAAATGCTGGCCTGCTCAACGGGCGGAAAAGTGTTGGACATTGGTACTCTTTTAACAGCCTCGAAAATAAGTTTCCTAAAACCGAATGGCTACGAAATACTCGCTACGTTGCTGATGGAAATATCATCACCACAACAGGGGTAACCGCATCGATCCCTGTATCTGTGGCCCTAGTGGAGGCGATCGCTGGCTGGGAGCGAGCAGCCTCACTTGCTCGGAGTATGGGCATTCAGAGCTGGGGTTCGGAACATCAAAGTGAACAATTCAAGCTGACGGCGAAACACATCTTCACGGCTGCTGCCAACTGGCTTTCATTCTGGTTACACGAAGATATTGGCATTCCCATCAACAATGGAGTTGACGAGGTCGCATTGTCGCTGGTCGCTGACACCTACTCACGAACGTATCGTTCAAAAGCATTCTCGCTATCTTCCTTCGATGACTCTGTAACGAGTAAGCGTGGATTGGTGATATTACCCGATAGAGTTAAAGGTGTAGGAAAGACAGTTGACCGCACCATCGAGATGCCGAGTGACCTCCCGTCAATTTCATCGCTTGACGCAACCTTACAGGAGATTGAGCAGTTGTATGGTTCTGGCGCCGCCGCAATCATCGCCTTGCAGCTTGAATATCCGAATCAATCACAGAAATAACAGGATTACACGGATTTCGTGAGAAGATACATAGCTATTTATCCCAGCGGACCGCCTTCTGCGACCCCTGAACTCCACCATTATGCGGCAAATTCAATGATTCGAGACCTAAAGTGTGACGCGGATACCTTGGCTGGGCCAATTGATCCCCGCGTCGTTAATGAAATCCGTCGTCACTATGCACTGGATGATGCCTTCGTCCAGCAGCTTGCAGCGTGTCATGGGGGCGTACCGAAGATCGGCTCGTTTTTCGTCGGTAAACAAACCAGCTCGATAGGACGATTCCTGACACTGCTGGACCACGAGTCAACGCTTGATGGCGAAATGCGACCACATTTCGAGCACCACGATACCGATGAGCGTGTGATGATCGGCATCCCATACGTGTTGGAGTATGAGCATCAAACGTCGCAGACGCTGTTCACGAATCTTGTTCCGTTTGCAGCACTGTCGGATGACATGTCACTCGATCAAGGCTACATCGATTTGCTGTGCCTTGACTTCCGTGACTCAACTACACCACCACCAGTTGTACTTTGGATGGCCGATAGGGCACTCAGCTCATACATGGAGTGGGATCAACTGTCACTTGACGAGCAGTTTGACGACGATGATAACTTCTTGAACGTCCCTTGGAGTGACTTCTTGATTACCGTGGCTTCGGATTTCAACCAATTCATTGCCAACCTGAAACCGAATGCCGCATAACAATCCGTTGCACACGGAGCCGCGGGCCGCGCGAGTTTCGGAATCAATGTCGTTCGCCGCGGCCCGGTGAACGGGGACGTTGGGCATCTAATGCTGGATTAATGACCTTAGAACTATTGTAATTGCTCAACTGGGTAGGCCAAAGCGAAAGAATAGGAGAGAATGGTAGTCTTTTGTGATGAGAGAATTACCGCCGCTCGATAGCCTAAGCCCAGACGCGAAGGATGCTCTGATAGAAGCATTATGGAAAGAACTGC
>JBCCWF010000584.1:0-4021 GCA_039194035.1 Cyanobacteria bacterium P01_E01_bin.6
ATTGTTAACTCTATGCATGTACGAAAGATCATAGAGTTAACAATATGGCTCTTCACTATATACCTTGACTAAATACGGATCGGCTGACTCTGCTGACTCATAAATCGCTGAAACCCAACTTAATAGGCGTTTTTGGCGATGAGTCAGCAAATGAGTCAGAGATGAGTCAGCAAAAAAAGCTGTAAATCTGACTCAAGATTTACAGCTTTTGGGGTTATTTAGTTTCAAGAAAAATTAATTAGATGCCTATCTTGAATGGATTAGAGATTCTCCATCCAGTCATAACAGACTGTCTGGTATTGCCATTTAGCTTGACAGTTTCAATTTTCATTCTAGGGTTGATTTCAAGCAACCGCTTCTTTATTTGACGATTATTCTGAATAATCGGATCATATTTGTCGTTGCAAGTTGGCTTGATAGTCCCATCGTTAATGATTGCCATCTCTTCGATGATATACCATCGCTTAAGTTGCTCCCATAGAACAACGAGAGGAACTTGATTGTTTTCATCTTCGATTAATCCAATATCTTGAACAAATCTACTTAGATGACTCGACTCATCCTGTATCTCTGTGTAGGTTGCGTCAAGGGGGCTGTAGTTTATCCCGCAATCGTCTTCAATGACTTGTTTGTACATCCGCAACAAATCTAGAAATGCCGCTGAAGTAACGTGATTCAGCAAAAATTGAGGATCTTCTTTGTAGCGTGGGTCAGCTTGTAGTTCATTTGATTTTTGAGGATTATCCTTAAAAACTTTGTTGAATCGGATCATCCCAAATCTTGACTTGATAGCCTCTGCTGTTGTGGTCACAACCGGATCGTTATTCGATGTGAAAATCATGACGCAGGCAGGGTTGATCAAATTCCCATCTTGCCTCATGCGTCTCACTCGCATTGATTCACCTGTGAGCATTGCCTTTAAAATGTCGTTTCTATCCAACCTTACAGTTTTCGCTTCACTACTCCAATTCAGTTGAGAGAATTCAAGCGGCCATAGGTGGTTGCAATCTCCATTGGTGTCGGCATTCTTAATCTCGCTCATGCTGATGCTGGTTACCGATGATCCAAAGATTTGATCAATGACTATTCGTGGCGTATCTTTTCCATTGTTTCCAGCACCTAGTAGGAACAGGCATCGAGTTCCACGACCATGAATTTTGCGGACTGAGACTAAGTCAATGGAGGCTGCAATGGTTTTGAAAAGAATGCTTCTATAGGGTTCGTCCAGTGCAGATTTAATTTTAGTCCAGTGAGTTGATTGTGCTGATGGGTTCCAATCGAACTCACGACAGTAATTGAAATAGGGATATGAATCGTGCGATCGCTCTACCTTATCCCACCACACCATTTTTTCTTCAATGTCTGTGGTGACTTTAATGATTGTGTTTTTTAAATTGAAATATCCAGGTGGATTAAGTTCGCATGGACGCTTGTAAAATCTTAGTTTTATTTGGTCGCGCACTCGCTTAGTCCACTTTGGATTTGCGGCTCCTATTTGCCCCTCTTTGCCGCCATCTGGGTCTTGAAATCCTTTCAAGAAAACATAGATATCATGTTCAACTTCTTCATCTGGAATGGCTTCGTAATGCGTTCCTGTCCAAGAGTGAATTCCACGATTTTTTACATAAATCCATCTGTGATCTGATGTTTCCATGATTCGATCTAGCACTTGATCTTCAAAAGCTGGATCAAAGAGAAAAGATCCGATCCATTCGTCGAACCCTTCACGACCTTTCATCGCTTCGTGAAGTCTTTCAACTCCACAATTGACGAGCATGTCGTCAACGCCCTTACCTTCATTGACCCCCCATGTTGCAACACTTACTTTTACCGTGTTGCAACTATTTTTTAATGTTTTGTTGAAGGATTTCAGGGCCTCCATTACCTGAGGATTGCTTCTGAAATCCGCATCGTAGGTCAGGCAGACTTCACACTCATTTTGAAAGAAGGGCGTTAATCCATCAATAATCCGCCTGTGTTCAGTCTTGTGCGACTTCTTGGTGCCATTCCACACACCATTCACGCTAATGCCCACATAGCCGTGAGTTAGGAGTGCCGCCGCTTTTTTGCGTCCCTCGCAAATGAAGAATGTAAGTCGTTGATCGATGACCCATTGCCAAAAGCCCAGATCATCGCGAGTATTGTCAACTTGAATCGTGTTGCGTGAGACTTGATTTTGATCTGCAACCTTTTCCCATATTGACATGGGAACTTTCATCAATCCTGGTGGCGGTGACGCAGCACTAGGATACGTAGCGTATTTAATTCCTTTCTTAGGCGGCAAGAAAAATTTAAGCTCACCACGCTCATATTCCGTGCCAGTACGAGGCTCGATCGTGTTACACCACCAATAGCCTTCACCTACGGCAAATGCGCGCCATCCCGTAAGTCGCTTCCCCTCGACTGGCAAATTTGATGACTTGATGTTTAGCTTTGCCAGTTCAAGATTAACGCCAGATCCTTGAACCCATTCATCTAATGCTCTTTCGTGAACACTTGTTGTTGTGAGCATGGTCAATCTATCTAAATTTAATTTGAAGTGCTCTATCAATTTAACTTGATAGATTGACAACTGCAACAAATATCATTTAACCTTAGGTAGGCGATATGCCAATTCACTTATCTAAGGACAAAAAACATGGGATTTCCTAGCGCTAAGTCAAAAACTTCATCGACGGCAACTGCTACTAACAAAAGTGGCGAGGCCCCCGCAAAGACTATTGACTGCGATCTTTTGATCACGAAACTGCAAGCAATGCTGTCTGGTTACTGCACTGAGACAACTGATTTACCTGCTGACGTGCAATTAATGACTGGCGATTTGGCCGATTTGATTGAGGGAATCAAGATTGTTGCTCAGGCCATGAGCATTGATTATGATTCCTCTAAAGATTCCACGTACAAGTTCATCGTCACAGAAAAGGGTTCTGCGTACCTTGCAGGGCCGTCATTGGTTCTCCACGAAGAAAATCAAGTTGCACTGGCTTGGGGTGACAAAGTTTATCCGATTGACGGTAATGAGTCGATTACCGATCCTCAACGTTGGCGTGTCCTTCCCGTAGAAGGTCGGATGATTGCGGTTTTTGGTGGGGCTACTATCAAGTTTCCTGTTTCGCTGCGCCTTAATGATGCTGCGCGTGCGAAAAAAGGTAATAGCACAGTCATTGAGACTGAGTATGTAAGTATGTTCAATTTTGGACAGCTTGCGACTTACTTAAAGCCACTGGGCGCAGGTGCTCAAAAATTTAGCGAACTTGAGGATGGCTCAGCGGTAGTTATTACTGGCATCAAGGAAATTCGAGATACCAAAGATGGAACTCGTCAGTACGCAATTCTCGATACTGATGCAGGCGATTTTTTCGCACCTGGCGAGGTAAAAGATTGGCAAGATTCCGATCTGTACCCTCTTACAGTTACCAAACAAGGCAATACCATCGTTGCGGTAATCAACAATGAAGAGTATTCAATCTCTCTCAGCAAGACTTACACAAAGATTGCTGATCTTGAAATTGGAGCTGAATACAAAGTTGCTGGCTATTCAGTCGATACAGCTTCCTATGACGGTCGTTCATGGGATAGTCCGTTACTCTATGTTCACGATTCCGAGGGTGCTGAACTTATCGTTAATGGAAACAAGCAAGTTCTTGAGGCGCTGACAACTCAACTTGGAGCATCTAATGATGAAGGTGTGCGTCACGAGTGCGACGCAACTCTTACCCTTGATAGTGTGAAAATTGGCAAGAACGAAAAGCGTTATCCTCGATTTCGTTTTCAGATTAAGACTAAGGAATTTGGAAGATTGGCGACTTTGCTAAGTAATAGCAAGAAGTCTGCATAGGTTGGAGTGTGGATTGAGCGCTGCTGCAATTAGTGGCGCTCATTTTTTTAATTTTTAGACGTAAGTTTTTCTGTGGTTTTTTGCTAAGGCAGTGCCTAGATTTCAAAAAGGTTTGATCATGAAAAGCCTTGTTATTCCAGGCCTTGACTCCTATTTTGATGGCAGTGAGTGGATCGAGCACGA
>JBCCWF010000585.1:0-4011 GCA_039194035.1 Cyanobacteria bacterium P01_E01_bin.6
GTCATATTAAGCATTCATGGGCAAGAAAAAAGCAGCCGACTCGCGTCTCGTTCCTGTTCTGGACTGGTTCAAGACCCAGGGCTGGACACCGTTATTGTTTCAGCAAGAAGCATGGGACGCCTATCTATCAGGCAATAGCGGCATCATTCAGGTACCGACTGGGTCAGGCAAAACCTATGCATCCGTGATGGGGGCGATCGCCCATATGCTGGCAGCCCCCAAGGATGGACTGCAACTGCTCTACATCACGCCCCTTCGTGCCCTATCAAGAGACATTGAGCAATCGATTCTGCGACCAATTCAAGAGATGGCGTGGAATCTACGGGTGGAGTCGCGCACAGGAGACACGAGTTCTTCCCGCAAAAGTAAACAGCTCAAGAATATGCCTCATATTCTTATCACCACACCCGAGTCATTGTCGGTGATGTTGTCTTACAAAGACAGTCATAAACGATTTGGCTCGTTGCGAGCTGTGATTTTAGATGAATGGCATGAACTGATGAGTTCCAAGCGGGGTACCCAGACAGAATTATGCATGGCACAGTTGCGATCGCTGGCTCCATCTCTGCGAATTTGGGCAGTGTCAGCGACCCTGGGCAACCTCGAAGAAGCAGCGAAGACAGCGGTAGGACTCAGGACAAAACCTGTCATTATCCAATCCAATTTGAAGCGGGAGACGGTGATTCGCAGTATCTTACCTGATTCGGTAGATGCGTTTCCGTGGAGTGGACATTTGGGGCTACGAATGTTCCAGGAGTTGGTGGATGCGCTGGATATTGAAACATCGACGTTGATTTTTACGAATACGCGATCGCAGGCAGAACGATGGTTTCAGGCGATCCAGTTTGCCATGCCCGATGATGGCGATCGCATTGCGCTACACCATGGTTCTATTGAGGTGAACGAACGGCAGGCCATCGAAGCAGGCGTGAAAGATGGCTCTGTTAAATGGGTGGTATGTACATCGTCACTGGATTTGGGAGTCGATTTTCAGCCAGTGGAGCGGGTTGTGCAAATCGGTAGTGCCAAAAATCTAGCACGGCTGTTGCAACGGGCTGGGCGATCGGCTCACGTCCCAGAAGGTACCTCCGAAATTTTCTTTTTGCCCACAAATGCGCTAGAGCTGCTGGAGATCTCTGCGTTTCGAAACGGCTTAGCCTCTGGAGATATTGAAACTCGTCGTCCCCTCTACAAACCCTACGATGTGTTAGTGCAGCATTTGATTACCCTTGCCTGTGGCGACGGGTTTAAGCCGGAAGATATTCTGACTATCCTGCACACCACCGTCTCGTATCAAGATTTCACGGAAGAAGAACTAGTCTGGGTTCTGGAGTTCCTTGAGAAAGGGGGACGCTGCCTCAATGCTTACCCTCGCTATCAAAAAATTGTGCTAGAGGATGAGGTGTATCGAGTATCGGATGCCAAGATTTCGCGGATGCATCGCATGGGTATCGGCACCATTACCTCAAATCAGGCCATGAAAATGGTTTATACGAACCGCAAAGAAATTGGCATTGTTGAAGAGAACTTTGTTGCGAAGCTCAAAAAAGGCGATGTGTTTTTCTTTGCAGGACGACAGCTCGAGTTTGTGATGACCAAAGACATGATGGTCTATGTGCGCAATACCCGCAAACGCTCAACCGTAACTCCCATTTGGGGCGGTGGCAATCTTGCTATTTCCGACACCCTCAGCGCACACTTACGCCGAGAGATTAATGCTGCCCGAAAGGATGTTGCCCCTAATGACGAAATCGAGTGTATTCGCCCGATTCTCTCAACGCAGTCTTTCGTTTCCCATCTACCGACCCAGACAGAACTACTGATGGAGTGCTGCAAAACCCGTGAGGGTCAGCATCTCTATGTTTTCCCGTTTGAGGGGCGATTTGTCCACGAGGGACTGGGATTTCTCTGGGGGTATCGTTTTGCTAGCCAAAAACATGCCACGTTCACGATCTCGGTCAACGACTATGGCTTCGAAATTCTTGCCCCCAAGGGGTATCCGTTCCAAGAGTTGTTTTCAGACGAATTTTTCAGTCTGAACAACCTAGTGGAAGATATTAAAAACAGTCTAAATATTTCAGAACTGACTCAGCGTAAATTTCGTGGCGTTGCACAGGTCGCAGGGCTTGTGTTCAAAGGATATCCATCATCGCGCAAGACATCGAGTCAGCTCCAAGTGAGTTCGTCACTCATCTATGAAGTATTTACAAAATATGAGCCAGAGAATCTGCTACTGAAGCAAGCAGAAAGAGAGGTTCTGGAAAATCAACTGGAGACGCACCGCCTTGTGCGATCGCTAGAACAACTCAGCCAGTTTGACGTGGTCTGGAAAGATACCGTACGCCCATCACCCTTTGCGTTTCCACTATTGGTAGAGCGATTAAATTCGCGCATGTCGAATGAGACATTGATGGAGCGGATTATGCGCATGAAGGCACAGTGGGGTAAACCAGAGCGCTAACCGTTCAAGGCTCTCGTCACAAACACAACGGCGTTGCTTTTCAAGATGGTTGTGCAATTGAGCGAGGCGGCGGCAATTCAGCTGTTCCGAAAACTGGAGATGGGTCAAGCCCCGTTACATGTTGAAATTGCTCTGGAGTGACGGTACTTACAATTGGACTCAATTCCCATTCTTTCAGCTTGTCATGGGATTTTTTGAGGAAATCAACACCTCGTATCATGGGTACAGATGCCCATCCATCAACAAGCGTTTCTGTAACCGCTAGCTCAATTAATGCGGCAGGATAAGCTTGAAATAACTCATTTAGATAACTGCTAAATTGATCGGCGTCATCCCCATCGATTTGGTAGCTATCCACAATGTGCTTGACGCGTTGTTGATTCAGATATTCTTGTAAACTCATGCCATTCTAAATGGGCGTATTTCTAAATAATGCAGCAATCTGATGATGCACCATGTTGACCAACCCAATACAGCAAATACATTACAGTCTAACGACGGCTTTTGATGTTTAGGAATTGATTATTGGCAATGCTTCATGTAGATGGGATGATGATGCATCACCATCTAACAATTAAATTCGATTCCAATAATGACCAATGTAATAATTGAACTCTATTTTTGAGTGTTGATGAAACAACTTGTCACGATTAAAGCATGGCACATTCAAAATTTTGGTGTGAAGATTAGGACGCAAAAAGATTGGCTAAAAATTGAAAGACCGCTATATACCAAGAAATTTGCACTGCAATGATGATAATAAACGCTATCACTAGAATAATAAAAAATCGTTTGTCTGCTGCTTGGTTTTCGTCTGGGTGTTGCAGATGAGCTTCAATCAACTTGAGGTTTTTTGCATTTGCTTTCCATCCCAGATCAAATAAATCGCCAATCAGAGGCACGGTGCCAACAATCATTTCCAATAAAATATTGAACATCATGCGCGTCAGCGTTGGTACCGAAAGACGAAAACGTGATGCTTCTAAAACAATATAGGCAGAGAGTAGTGTTCCAACAACATCGCCACCAGCAGGAAGCAAGCCGATAATTGGGTCAAGTCCAAATGAATAGCCAGTTCCAGGAATAGGAATTGCATTGTCCAGCAGGTGACTCAGCACTCGAATTCGATCGAGCCCTGTTGCATCTTCAAGACGCATGTCCTCATTTGATTGGTTTTCATAAACCGAACGTTTGCTTTGAGAGGGTTGTGAAGAGGAGGAAGATGGCTTGGGGTTACGGTTCATCTAGACTGCACACAGAGGCAAGGTACGCGATTTATCTTATCGCAGTAAATCGTGTGACCTGTCGGTTCGAGGGTTTTATGCGGCCAATGTGAAGTCGTTCCACCTAAGAACTGCCGACTTTAATACTCTCGAAAAAGAAAATCAATATTCCACGCAAGAATGAATGTTCCGAGCTTTATAACTTTTCGTGAAATTAGTTGCAACTTTTGGATCAGCATGATTCTTCTGAGCGTCATAAAAATCTCCAGAAATAAAAGTCCCATTTAGTGGTTCTGTGAAATCAAGACACTAGATGTAGCCTTACAA
>JBCCWF010000586.1:0-3996 GCA_039194035.1 Cyanobacteria bacterium P01_E01_bin.6
AAGTGAGGTTATGGACGCTTATCGACTTAGGCCTTGAAGGTATCTGAATCTTTTTCAACCATAAACTTACTTAGGAGTCGCGCAATGCGCGACTCCTAAGTAAGTTTATGGTTAGATGGGTGACGCCAGATGTTGCATGGGGAAGCCTATCAAGACTCGGGTGAACAAGAAGGCGATCGCCCTCATCTTGTGACACCGATATCGCTCGTACAGAGCGTGGCTCCTTGCAATTCCTAAGTTTTGAACCGCTTATTTTTCAACAACCTCAGAAGAAAATATTGTTTCAAGGACATCAATAGGAGATGTACATAGGGCGAATTCATTGGGAGCTAAAAGACGACAAAACTCACGTTGCAATAGCTTCAGCATGTAGCGAACTAGATCCCACCGCACATTAAACGTAGGGTAGAGCATGACACATAGGGGAAAGAGTTCTTGCTGTACAACGCTGATATTTTTTTCCAGCAGACACACCCAAAGGTACGTTTGAAACATTTCGGCATCTCGAATGCTAGAAGCCATAACATTAGACGTTTTGAGTGGTCCGCTGTAGCACTGATGATCAGGAAAAGCCAGTAACACTTTTGCAACGACCCGCTGTGCGATCGAGCTACTTTCGGGAAGAAGCGTGCGCACAACGTTTAACTCTGAGGACGCATAAGGATAGGAGGCGGCCGCATCATAGGCTCGTTGCAAGGGCATATACAGATGATCATCAATGGCTTTGAAGTAGAGCTGTAAGACGTCTTTTTCCTTAGGTTCTAGAATCTCTAAAAGGAGCTGTCCTGTGTAATGAAACTGCATACTGACAAAGCCAATGACTCTCGGATCAACTGCAGTAAACTTCGCTCGAATACTCCCTAATTCCGGTGCAACATTAACAGCAAAGCGTTCAGGACTCATCGCCAGAGCATAGCTATCAAAGGCTTTGTCAAAGATATGGAATACATCTCCGGCGATCGCCCATGGATCAATCATGTCAGGCTGTAGTTGATGTCGTATGACTTCTTCTGCAAGCAAATTTTCTGTCTTGTTCCAAGCCTGAGCGCTAATAGCTCTTAATGATTGATGAAGGGTCTGAGCAACTGAAGCTCTTAATTCGGAATCGTTATTAAATGTTGGACTAGGTAATGATTGGTTAACGGTTCGAACATAGCGAACTGCCCAAGCTTTAGAGAATGAAGAAAGAGAACTTTTATTCTCGACCTGCAATAAATTAGTTTCGTTTGAATCAGATGAATCAACAGGGTATTCAGACAACATTTTTTTGGATATTAATTCAACACACGATGAGATAGTCAGAAACCTGAATCAGCCTAGAAAACTATGAATAGTGAATAGATAGCCATCATGAAACGTATCCTTCCAAATCCTGTGCTGTCTGCGCATCTGATAGCAAAGGATTTGGGGTTTTGGTTTTAATGATGGCCAGATACTTAGACACTCAAGCAACTCGTAAAAATTGCCACATCAACTAAAGAGAAGCCTTCGGAACAGGGGCAAAGAGAGTGTCAACACAACAACAGTAATTTCAAGGGAGACCTGTCGTGATCAATCTGCCACAAAAGAAGGAACAATGAACTTGGTTTTTACTAGGGCAGACTTTTTATCCTCTAAGCCTGTATTGATTATCAAGGACAAGATTTAACATTTGCTTAATTTGTTTACTTTTCTTAAATCTTCAGATGACAATGCAAGCTGAAAACCTCTAAAAAGACTCAATAAGCTTTTTTTCTCTGTACTAAGGCTTTAGGGAAGAGTGAGTTAATAACGGCAAAGCGCTGGCTTTTGGGATAATTTAACAGGACGGTGAAATCATTATTTTCTTGATAAGTAGCTAGCCATAATTAACAATAACCTTCCAAATCCTGTGCCGCCCGTTTAGCGGGTGGCACAGGATTTGGGGGTTTGGTTTTAATGACGTCCAGGTACTGATGAGAATGTGCCGTATCGTGTTCGAAAATCATTTCTTCTAGAGAATATTTGAAACGGCCATTGTTCGTTCTTCATGATCTGTCAGCCGGGGCTTATAACCGTAAGCTAGGAAAGATTTAGCGAGATTATAGAGTGCAAAGTCCCATCATCTCGGATTCAAAAATAAGCCTCAATCGGCAAGATTTGGAACAAGACATCAACACGAAAGATTTCATATAGTGAGCGTGATTTAAGACGAATTAAAATAAGAGACTGGGACTATCAATACCATCACTCAGTCTGACACATTGGTGCATCCCAACGAGGATGCGTTGATGTTCACTTGATTCGATGATTGAGAGATTAACCGGAGCAAGGCAACTGCATCACTAAACCTCGTCTAGGTGGGGATCTGTAGTTTTCCCGCAGAGAAAACTACAGATCCCCATATGGCTAGGGACTGAACACCAATCAGGCCATAACGAAGTCTAGCGAGAGGCGTGTGACCTCATTGCTTCTAGAGGGCGATCGCCTGCGCCAGGTGGTACGTACGTCAAATTAGACACGACTACAAATGTAATCAGTCCCACAATTGGGCTAATGAGTGTTGGAATCCCGTCAAAATCAGCCGTTAAGAGGGTGTTCGGAAGATAAAGCAGTGTGTTATCTGTTCCGAACATCGTTGGCATCAAGATAAAGAACACCAAACGAGTTAGAGACCCAACGATAATGCAGGCCATGGCTCCTTGCCACGTCGCCCGAGGCCAAAATAGGCCACCCGTCAAAGGAACGACCAAGCCTGCAAACCCTAGATCAAATGCCAGCAACAATAGTGAGCCAGTCTGCGGAACCCGTAGAGCAAAGAAAACGCCCATCAGAGTAATAAACGCAGCCATGATTCGAGTGATGAGCAACAGGCGATCGCCCTTGTTAGGCTGGCCTTCCTCGTGTGCCTCATCATGGCGAATCCCCATAATATTGTGAGCCATCACAGAGGAGGTTCCGAGAATGGCTCCATCACCGGTAGAAAGCGACGCTGCCATAATCGCCACAATAATAATTAAACTCAAAAATGGGGGAATAACGTTTTCGAGCAACGAGAAAAGGACTGGCCCATCTGCGACAACACCAACTTGCTCCAGAATTTGTCCAGAGGACAACGCAATCAAGGAAAAGGGAATTCCGATAATGAGCGTTCCAGCACATCCGATAAAACAAGCTCGCTGCGCCGTTTCAGGACTTTCTGCGGCAAAGACCCGTGCCATAAAATCAATCGCAACAATGTCTCCCAATCCAAGGGCCAAAAGAGTTGCCCAATTAATCGCAGCACCAGCTTCGGGTGATGTCAGCTGCTCAAATGCGAAAGGGCCAGAGCCAGCAGGGATATTAATGCCAAACGTAGTACCCACATAACCAATCAGCACAAGCGATCCAACTAAGGCAATGCCGACTTGAAAAACATCGGTGTAGGCAACAGCAAACAATCCTCCGCTTACGGTATAAACAAACACGAGAAGAGCAATACCAATGACCCCTGCGGTATAGCTCGTGCCCAAGAACGTCTGAAACAGAAACCCTCCTGCGACAAGATTGCCAGCCAGCAAAAACGCGAAACTCAGCACCATGATCACCGAGGCAACAACCTCGGTCATCCGCCCATATTTCACTCGATAAAAATCAGGTAGTGTGATGAGCCCCATTCGATTCATCGGTTTCGCATAAAACAGACCTGTTAATAATAGACAGATAGCCAGTCCAATGGGTAGTGAGGCTCCCGCCCAAAAACCGAATGCTGCGGAGAGATCGGTATTCCCTAGAGTTGCGTTTGAGTCAACCGATTGAGCCATTAAAGTTGCAGCAGCTAAGGGCAGTACCATTCCTCGCCCTGCTACTAGAAAATTCACACTGTCCCCTTTAATTTGTTTGGATGCCCACACTCCAATACCAAGCGTTCCCAGGAGAAATAAAATAATCCCCCAAAAAATAAGCTTACTTTCCATCACGTTACTCCTATCAATAATGCAGCCGACACTCACAAGAAATAAATGCAAAAAGCCCGGGAGAAATAGTTAGCTACCTTTC
>JBCCWF010000587.1:0-3993 GCA_039194035.1 Cyanobacteria bacterium P01_E01_bin.6
CCCCCCCCCCCCCCCCCCAAAACCTGGTTCATCTGTAAACGTTGCCAAGGCGTGTTAAGCATCGGCACCAGGATTCGTTTGTCTCAGATGCAGTCTCAGATGCAGTCGTGGTTAAATTCTCTCAACATTAGACCAACATGAAAGCTCCTCTAAGTTAGGAGCTTTCATGTTGATACTGTGTCAAAAAGACGCAATCTTTGCCGCCAACCCACGATGAGGTCAGTTATCCTGACAGAGACATCAGCATGGCAAGGAAACAGGTTTATGAAAGGTTGGAAGCGTTTGGGGTATATCCTGCTGGGAATTCTATTGACAGCAGGGTTAGTATTAGCGCGACCAATGGCCAACTCCGTATCCAGTCAAACACTTGATCCAAAACCCGACTTGGACGAGATGTTGGATAACAATTCAGACTTTTTTCCTGGAGACTTCTCGTTTGACGGCATTGTCCAGAATTCAGAATCATCACCAGGGCTATTTACGATCTATCGCAATCCAGATGATGGTAGTAGCTACCTAAAGCTTCGCCCTGATCAACTCCGCACAAACTATCTCTGTGTCATGACCCTGTCATCTGGCCTCGGCGACATCTTTTATCAAGGATGGAGCTTAGGTGATTTTGTCTTTCAGTTTCAACAGGTCAATGACACAATTCAGTTAGTGGTGCCCAACCTCTATTTCCGCACGGATGCGGATGACCCCCAACGACGTTCGATTGAGCGATCGTTTAGCGACTCGGCGATCGCCTCGATGCCGATTGTGGATACCAGTTCTGATGATGGCGCAATGCTCATCGATGTGAACCAGATGCTGGTCTACGGTTCCGATCTGTCGAGATTGTCCTCGATAATGACCTGGATTTTTGGGGGCAGTGTTTTCCTTCAGCCTGAAACATCTCATCTGACTGAGGCGGAAGCCTTTCCAGGCAATGTTGAACTAGATGTTTCATACAATTTTTCTGGAGACGGTATCTTTACGTATCTGCCATCTCTTCCCGATGATCGAGCATTCACCATCGACGTTCACTATAGTTTTTCAGAACTACCGACCAACAATGGGTATCAGCCTCGCTTGGCGGATGAGCGTGTCGGATACTTTATCAGTGCCTATCAAGATTTATCCAGCTTCAATCAGAGAGATAACTTTGTACGCAACATCACTCGATGGCACCTTGAAAAGCAACACCCCGAGCTAGCTGTATCCCCACCAACAGAACCCATTGTTTTTTGGATTGAGAACACGGTTCCCTTTGAATATCGAGATGCTGTTCGTGACGGGGTACTGCAATGGAATGAGGCCTTTGAAACTGCAGGATTTGAGGATGCCATTGAGGTTCGTCAGATGCCAGATGATGCAGAGTGGGATCCAGCTGATGTTCGCTACAACGTGATTCGATGGAGCAATTCGCTGTATTCGTTTGCATTGGGCATTGCATTTCCTCGAATTAATCCGTTAACCGGGCAAATTCTGAATGCAGATGTTGTGCTCGATGCCAATCTAATTCGCTATGTACGAAATACGGAAGGATTTCTGGCTCAGCAACAGCAAGCATTTGAGCGTGGCACCTCAGTGATGCCTAGTCCTCAGCTGTGTGATCCGAATGTAGGCGAGCCTTATTTACGGTGGATCAGTCAGCAAGCGACTCGCCAGCAGCCAGACGATACGAACGCCATCGCAGAACGTTGGCAGCAGCGGCTCAACCAAACTATTTTGAGTGACGATACATGTTTTGGAATGGGGATGGCCTATCAAGGGGCGATGGCATCCTTGTCGTTGGCAACACTCCAAAACGTTTTGCCTAGTGGCGATGAAATGGATACCTTTATCCATCAATTTGTGGCTCATCTCACAGCTCATGAGGTGGGGCATACGCTCGGACTACGGCATAACTTCCGTGCCAGCATGATGCTCGAACCAGAAGAATTGAATGACCTCAGCATTACTCGTGACCGGGGGTTGGCTGGATCCGTGATGGACTATACGGCCGTTAACTTAGCACCGGTTGGCACAGAACAGGGGGATTATTATTCGGTCAAAGTTGGTCCCTATGATAAGTGGGCGATCGCCTATGGCTATACCCCGACTGCATCGACGCTGCCCATTGAAGAAAGCCGTGAACTAGAGGCGATCGCCCGTCGGTCTCCCGAACCGGATCTCGCCTATGCGACCGATCAAGATGCGTTTGATTTAGTCAACACATCAGCAAGTTTCTGGGATTTGAGCGGGAATCCCCTACAGTATGCTCAGCAACAATTAGATCTGGCCCAGACCCTTTGGGAAAAGTTGCCGAACCGATATCCTCTTCCAGGTGAAAGCTATAGCGAATTGCGCGATCGCTTTGATATGGTACTGAGTCATTACTTTAGTCAAGTCTTCCAAATGACACGGTATGTGGGAGGGCAGGTCTTTAATCGCGATCGCCGAGGAGACCCAGGAGCGCGTCAGCCATTTGAAGCAATCCCCCTAGCTCAGCAGCAAGAAGCACTCCAAGCGATTAACGATTATGTATTTGCTGCCGATGCGTTTAGCTTTTCTCCCGATTTTCTAAGCCAATTAGCACCTTCTCGCTGGTTTCATTGGGGGGCGTCTTCTCCTGTTTTCCGGCTCGATTATCCTGCCTACGACACGATTCTGTGGATGCAGGGGCTGACCCTCAGCGACCTCCTTTCCTCTGAACGACTCAACCGCATTCGAGATGCAGAATTGTCCTATGCACCGGGCGAAACACTCGCACTCCCAGAACTATTCGGTACACTCCATGAAGATATTTGGACGGAGGTTATGGAACCATCGGATGACGATGCCTCGATTTCGAGTATTCGCCGTGGGTTACAGCGTCAACATCTGAACATCTTAAGCAACATGGCCTTACGCAACACGGATGCAATTAGTGATGCGACCAACTTCATGGACTTTATTGTGGCATTGTTTACGTTGGACGCACCCGAGGATGCCCGTGTTCTGGCACGCTACCAGCTTCGACAACTGGATGAGGAAATTGGCCGCGCCTTACGTCGTCATGACGATGATATGGATACCATCACCATTGCCTACCTTGAAGATACTCAAGATCGCATTGCAAAAGTGATTGATGCTCCATTAAGAGGCCGTTGAGGAAGCTACTTTCTTTTATTGCGGTATATGTGAATTTCCGATACAAATGTATCAGCTGTTAGACATTTAAATCGCATGGTTGTCTGCCGCATCCAGCGTGAGACAGCCACAAGAATACGCAAAATAGGTGAACTTTAGCTTATCTCCAGTCGACACTCTTACCCTATTGCAAAGTACCTATTCGGGTAATTGTTTCGTGTGTTGGGTTGACGATACAACAGAGGGTAGAAAAGCTAACGAACAACAGTATATCCGGGGCATCTGCTTTTTTCGAAGCAGGACAAGGGTTGCGGTGGTTAGCAGGGAAGATTAATGTTCTTCCTGTGCGATCGCCCTGAGTCTTGGCAAAAAATGAAGGGATGCCCCTTCTTTCCTTCTCTGCGCTACGCTAAAACCTGAAACTCTTTGCTTCAGGTACATGACACGACCCTACCCACGCGATCTTATTGGCTATGGGCAGCATCCTCCCCATCCTCAATGGCCAAATCAAGCCCGAATTGCTGTTCAGTTTGTCATCAATTATGAGGAAGGTGGCGAAAATTGCATCCTCCACGGGGATTCGGCTTCAGAGTCATTTTTATCAGAATCCATCGGGGCCACTCCTTTGCTTGGAGTTCGCAACCTGAACATGGAATCTTTCTATGAATACGGTAGTCGTGCAGGATTTTGGCGACTCCATCGGTTGTTTACCCAGCGACACATTCCCGTCACAGTCTACGCCGTGGCGATGGCAATGGAGCGCAATCCTGATGCAGTCGCTGCGATGATCGCTGCCGATTGGGAAATTGCCAGTCACGGTTACCGTTGGATTGACTATCAATATGTTGGAGAAGAGACAGAGCGAGAGCATATTCGCAAAGCCATAGACATTCACACCCG
>JBCCWF010000588.1:0-3988 GCA_039194035.1 Cyanobacteria bacterium P01_E01_bin.6
GGGGGGCCCCCCCCCCACAACCCACCCCTTATACCTGTTCTCCCGTGTGGGGGGGGTCCCCCCATCCCCCTTTCTATTCTTGGTGCCCGGCCCCACCGCCGTTTTCTTCGAGGATGTCACGAGGGATCGTGAGCTAGGGCTTCAAACCCAGATACAATATCTAACAACTCTGATGTAATAACGTCTTGACGCCGTTGCTGAAAGGTGGTTTTGAGATCATCAAGACGTTCGTTGATATTTTTCTCGGCAATTTGCATCGAAAGAAGGCGGCTTGCATTTTCGCTAGCAAGGGATTCGGCACACGCTCGGTAGAGACTGATGAAAAAATGTTGCTGAAATAGAGCGGAGAATAGGCGATCGCTATCCATTGTTACTTGCGGACGACAGCGAGATGGCCACGGTTGTTGATGGAGCTTCTGTACATGAAGATAGCTCAGCGGAAACAACTGCAATAGACTAGGAATGGGGGCCTCTCCTTTCGCAGGGCGATTATGAATCACCCACATATGATCCAGCTGGCCAGTTTGCCGCCAAGCTTCTAGCTGCAACACAATTCGCTGCACCATTGGCGTGATCCCACCAATCGTACTGGGTACGGATAAGCACTGTTCGACAGGTTGGCCAACAGCCATGAGTCCGTCAGCCATGCGAGACCCCACCACAAGGAATGTAGGCGGATGCATGAGTAGGTCATAAGATCGATTGGTTTGCCGGAACCGATCGAGTTGGCTCACAATAAATTCAATCAGCTGTTGGTTGAAGCGCCCACACATTCCCTGATCACTACCAAAAACAATGATGCCAAGCTGGCGTGGATACCTAGGCTTTTGCAACGCTACTGCGTCAGGATTATTAATCATTAAAATTTGCAGTCCCATCGCTAGCGCACGACTATGTTCTGCAAGGGAAACGACTGCATGTTCATATTGATGAATGCTGACGGCAGCCAGCGCCTTCATTGTCTTGACAATGGACTGGAGTTCTTCAGCACTTTTGATTTTTCGTTGCAGGGCCTTTGGGGTTGACATCGCTCGTTGAATAAGGGTGATGATGTGGAGAGGTAAAGAAATAGAGGGCTGTAGAGATTAGGGTCTAGAGATTAGGGTGCGACGGGGTCTCGGCTATCCAAGATGAGGTGGGCTAAATCCAGAAGAGCGTTGCGATCGCCCTCTGACAACGTTTCTCCAAAGAGAATGCGTTGACATACATCTGGCAATTGGCTTTCAACAGCCTGGGCAAGGGCTGTTTCAATCAGAGGCACCTCATCGATGGAGATGTCATCCAGGAGACCGTGAGTTGTCGCAAGCAGTAGGATGATTTGCTGACTTGCCGTTAGGGGATGATATTGGTCTTGTTTTAAGATGGCTCGAATACGTTGTCCTCGAACAAGGGCTTGTTGAGTGGATTCATCGAGTCGGGTGCCAAACCGGGCAAACGACTCTAGCTCTTGGAACTGGGAATAGGCCAGTCGTACATCACCTGAGATAGCACGATACGTAGGCAGTTGCGCTTTACCGCCGACGCGCGAGACCGAGCGCCCGACATCCACGGCGGGCAAAATACCTTTTTGAAATAAATGGGGTGTGAGGTAAATCTGCCCGTCTGTAATCGATACCAAATTCGTAGGAATATAAGCCGACAGATTGCCTGCTTCCGTTTCAACAATGGGCAACGCCGTAAGCGAACCGCCACCCAGTTCAGGGCGCAAACAGGTGGCCCGCTCTAGCAATCGAGCATGAATATAGAAGATATCACCTGGAAACGCTTCGCGCCCCGGAGGACGGCGCAACAGCAGGGACAGCTCTCGGTAGGCTCGGGCATGATGAATCAAATCATCGTAAACGATCAAGACATCACGTCCCTGTTCCATAAAATATTCGGCCATCGTTGTTGCGGCATAGGGCGTGATGTACTTTAAACCAGGAGTATCGTCACCTGTGGCGACGACAACGACGCAGTAGTCCATAGCACCTTGGTGACGCAGAACGGCAATTAACTTGGCGATCGCGTCGCTGCGTTGGCCAATGGCGCAATAAATGCAAATAATATCGTTTCCTTTTTGGTTGAGAATCGTATCGAGGGCGATCGCCGTTTTTCCGGTTTGGCGATCGCCCAAAATAAGTTGCCGTTGTCCCCGTCCAATCGGAACCAGAGCATCGATAACTTTGATCCCGGTTTGTAAGGGTATAGTCACCGGAGTACGAGCCATAATTCCTGGCGCTGACCGTTCAATTGGGCGACGGTCTAACACAGGGAGTGGCTCACCCCTATCTAATACCCGTCCATTGGCATCAATCACCCGACCGAGCAACCCCTCTCCAATTGGAGCATCCAGCACTCGCCCAGTACGATAAACATCACTGCCAGCTTTCAGCTCATCACTGTTCCCAAGGAGGACCAGACCCACTTCATCTTCATCGAGATTGAATGCGAGTCCAACCGATCCATCCGCAAAGCGAACCTGCTCCTGGGATTGCACATTGGGTAAGCCAGTGGCTCGAGCAATCCCATTCCCCAGAAAGGTGATCGTACCAACCTCTCGGCAGGCTAATGTCATAGGCCTGTGCTCCATTGCCTGAGCAAAGTCAGCCAATGTATTCATGAATAGAGGCTCAAGAATATCTGAATTCATACGGTTACCGTTCCTTACGACTTAATCGTTGACGGTGAGAGAAGAGTATTCACACGACTTGGCAACGGTTAAAGGAGAAGCAGGGTTGAGGGGCGCAACGCGTGCCCAAACCCTCATTTCTTCGTCGCAATTTTGAGAAGGTTTCCAAGTCATGTATTCACTGGAGCAGAGCGCTGATCGAGGATGTGCGCCAATGTGTGTTCCAGCCTATCTAAGTAAGCAGCCAAATTCCAGTCTAGTTTGTATCCAGGAAGCTTGAGTAGAATACCGCAACCCAGTTCTGTATCAACGTTAAACTGGAGGGATTTTATAGAATGCTCTGTGAGTGCCTGGACTGCTTGCGTGAGAGTCTGTTGAGTCATTTCCTCTAGGGGAAAACTACTGTAGATCACGATTGGCGTATCATCAGATTGAGATAAGGCAGTCCGAAGCAAATCCTGCTCTGAGGCTGAGAGCTGGCGTAGATGCTGTAAAAATGTGTGTGCGATCTGTTGTTCTAAGGTGGTATCTGCCAAATCTGTCAGAATCTGATGCACGGTCTGAATCAGTTGATACGCTGTTTGTTGACGAAGGACGCGTAAAACGGTTGATTTCTCTTGCTCTAATCCTTGGTACCACCTGACTTTGGCGGCGTCGATCTCCGCTCTAGCTTTTGCGGAAAGGATGCGACGTTGTTCTTCGATTTGCGATCGCAACTGCGTCATCCGTTGGTCTTGATGAGCGACAAAGTCTTGTTGCAGTCGATGGAGTCTAGCTGCCTCCTGCTGAGCCTTTTGCTGTTGTTGTTCAGCTTTCTCTAGTTGCGTCACAATAGTCTGTTGTCGCTGAGTCATTGCACGAGTAATCGGGCCATACAAGAAATGCTTCAACAGCACGACCAAAATCAAAAAGTTAATAATCTGCGCGAGGACGATAACCGGATCGATCAGCATAGACTATCCTCCTGACTGAGCAACAACATACGCCCAAAAAGGGTTCGCAAAGATCAAAATCAGCGTAATCACAAAGCAGTAGATTGCTGTGGATTCCACCAAAGCCATTCCTACGAACAGGGTACGAGTAATCGTGTTCGCTTCATCGGGTTGCTGGGCAAGAGCCAAGAGGGCTTGAGCCAATGCCCGGCCTTCTCCCAAGGCTGGCGCAATCGAACCCACCGCAATGGTTAGTCCTGCAACCACAATGGAGGCCATGCCAATAAGCGCGACATTATCCATTATAGGACTTACGCAGAGCGAGAGGAGCAGTAGAGCCACAAACAGGGAATCATTCGCTAGAGTCAATCAATGAACGACTCTGTAAGCCGCCTGGACTATTGTCAATATCTTCTGGTCAGTCAAATCAACTATACCCTGACCA
>JBCCWF010000589.1:0-3974 GCA_039194035.1 Cyanobacteria bacterium P01_E01_bin.6
CAGTCCAAGAGTTTCAACTGGACTGAATCGAATAGAGTAAAAGCTGATTCGGTTGTGCCTACGGAGTCGTGTCACCTGCAATGACCGTTCAATCTCGAACAGCCAACGTGACTGAGCTAAGTCAACGGATTCTCGACATGTCAAAGACAGGAGTATATCGAGAGTCCATTTTTGAAGCCTTGCAGCCGTTGGCGACCAAAAAGTCTATTCGCATTGCCATTGCCCGAGCCAAGAAATTTGGCCTCCATTCCGTCGCCAGCCTGAGAGACGAAACTCTGGGCACGTATTATCAGCTAGACACCGAAAAGTATACGTCTCTTCACCATGCATTGGATTCTCCTATGCCCCATGAGGATGAGGCGTTGCTGGAACGGGCGATCGCCGCAAATCTAGCCCTGAACCGCATGCTGATGGTCGCGAAGGGCATTGCCTTCGCCCTATTGATGGGTGGGTTAGGATGCTGGGTGATTGGTCAGCGAGATGCCTCTGCTGGGTTGATGATTGGGGCTGCAAGTGCCGCTGGAACATGGGCACTGCAACATCGATTGGCTAAGCGAGTGTGATGTGTTGCATCATTAAGCTTGGCTCAACCACTTGACTCAACGCCAAAATTGGACGATATGACAGGGGGCGTTTGGCGTTAAAGTAAGAGTCCAAGGAAAAAAAGTATCCATAGATGCAATTGCATTCAGACTGTTCCCCAGGTGAGGTTTCGTACTAATGGGAAACAACGTGATGCGCAGGATATATCTCATTTCCCACCTGCCTATCGTTTATTTTGATTCATGCTTCGACCTTCTGATTCATCCCACGTAGCTGTTTCTGATACATCCGCTTCATCGCCGACATCTCGGTTTCGGGTGGCTGCCCAGCGGGGTGATTTCTTGGTGACCGCAGAGGTGATGCCGCCAAAAGGTGGCAACCCAGCCCACATGATTGACATGGCAAAGCGATTGGGCGATCGCGTCCATGCGGTAAATATCACGGATGGGAGTCGCGCAGTATTGCGGATGTCGTCTCTGGCCGCGTCTGTGATTTTGCTCCAGCATGGCATTGAGCCTGTATTGCAAATGGCCTGTCGCGATCGCAACCGAATTGGACTCCAGGCAGATTTGATGGGTGCCCATGCCCTTGGCATTCGCAATGTGTTGGCGCTAACGGGTGATCCGGTGAAGGCGGGCGATTCTCCCGATGCGAAGGCGGTGTATGACTTTGAGTCGGTGCGGCTGCTGCAATTGGTGCGCAAGCTAAACAACGGCACGGACTGGAATGATAAGCCCATGCCCGACGGAGAAACAGATTTGTTTGTGGGGGCGGCGGTAGACCCCCAATGCCGGAGTGCCTCGGGTCTACAGCGACGCTTCGAGCGCAAGATACAGGCAGGGGCACAGTTTTTTCAAAGCCAGCTCATTTCAGACTTTGTCCAGCTTGAGAAATTTATGGATCAGGTGGCATCGCAATACCATCGACCGATTCTGGCAGGCATCTTTTTGCTGAAGTCCGCGAAAAATGCACGGTTTATCAATCGCTGTGTGCCGGGGGTTCAGATTCCAGACGAGATTATCAATCGACTGGAACAGGCGTCTGATCCATTGCAAGAGGGTGTGGCGATCGCCGCTGAGCAGGTGACGTTGGCTCGGGATTTGTGCCAAGGCGTTCATGTCATGGCCGTGCGTCGAGAAGACCTGATTCCTGAAATTCTCGATCGGGCTGGAGTTTCCACCTTATCAATGGCATTGTAGTGATCTCTGTTCACAAAACTGATGGCCGCATGTTGTTTTTTGGGCATAGTATCCTCGTTATTGCAGTGATGCTGATTAGCCCGAACGCCCCATTAGGCTGAACCATGTTCTGTTGCATGAGCGCAGGTATGAAGCGTTCGGGTATCAAATCACTGAATATTTCCCGTTTTGGGATACAGTCAAATGTTGTTGAGGCATTGAGGGAACGATCAGGCATGCCAAGAAAACCCAGCGAATTTGCGGTTCATCTATTCATGGAAGGTGGGCATCGTGAAGAGGTTCGATTTATGACGATCCAAGACTTTCAGGCCTGGTACAGTGGCGAACTCGTGCCGAAGGCCGATTCGGGGGACTTCATCACGATTCCCATCAAAAATATCCAAGGTGAGTATATGGTTGCTCGCCCACGCAGCATTCTGGCGATTCGAGTGGAGCCTATTTTCTCCTCCAGTGTTGAACGATTCTAGCCATGCCCATCTTTCAATATGTTCATGACATTCTTCTTTAAGAATGGCGTTTTAAGTGCTCAGTGGATGAACGCACGTCGCTTCAGCGTGGCGATCGCCTTGGTGACAGGGATAGGCATGGATGGGTGGCAATCGAATGGTCATGAGCCACCGGTGCTTGCTCAAGAGGTTGAACGGCCTGAGTCAATTCAGATCCTGAGACCGAACGCGGAACCAGAGCCTGTGCTTGTGCCCGTGTCTCCCTATATGTCATCCCAGGATGCCATGCCTCAGTTTGGCTGGGATGATCGTCTATGGGCAGACGATGGGGAGGGCGATCGCCTCCAATTGGTTGCCGCGATTGACCATTCCCTTGCCTATCTCAGTACGCCTGCAGCGAGTCTGGCCTACGATGGATATCCTGTGCCAGAATTTACGCGCAATCGCGTACAGCGAAGTTTAGAGCGCTTCCGTCATTTGCTCGTGACCTTCTCGTCAGCGGAGGCATTGCAACGTGCTGTCTTAGAAGAATTTGATGTCTATCGCTCAATTGGGCGCGATGGAGTAGGAACGGTAGATTTCACAGGCTACTTCGAGCCGACCTATACCGCTAGCCGAGTTCCAACGCCTGATTATCGATATCCGCTCTATCGGTTGCCGCCTGACTTTGACACCTGGATCGAGCCACATCCAACGCGGTTAGACCTCGAAGGACAGGACGGGTTGCGGGGGGCACAGGGGCAACTGGGTGGACAAGAACTGGTGTGGTTAGGCGATCGCTTAGAGGCATTTCTGATTCAGGTACAGGGGTCAGCCCGATTACAGCTCACAGATGGCACTGAGATGAGTGTGGGCTATGCCGGACGGACAAACTATCCCTATCAAAGCATTGGCCGCTTGTTGATTGACGACGGACACGTGCCTGAAGAAGGGCTGAGTCTACCCAAAGTGCTTGAGTTTTTTGACCAAAATCCGACGACTCTTGATGACTATTTGCCTCAAAACAACCGTTTTGTTTTCTTCCGAGAAACCTATGGAGTACCACCTCATGGCACACTCAGCGTTCCAGTAACGCCGGAGCGCTCAATTGCGACCGATAAATCCATCATGCCTCCGGGGGCTTTGGCTGTCATTGTGACTGACTTGCCCTTTCTCTCCACAGAACTCGCTGTAGTCCATACACCAAGGCAAGAGTTCGAAGAATCTCGATCCCCCCACTTCACACATCGGCCAGTAAGCCGATATGTATTGGATCAGGATACGGGTGGAGCAATTCGAGGGCCAGGCCGTGTTGATGTCTTCATGGGCACAGGGCACGTGGCTGGGGATCGGGCTGGATTGATGAATACACCCGGTGAACTCTATTACCTGCTGCTGCGTGACTAAGTAGATAGGCGCCACTTTTTATCTTGCATAACTGGCAGTATTGGCTTGGCAGTATTGGCACATCAAGAAGTCGCAGGCGTCAGAATCTGGATATTGATGATGTCTCGGTGTCGTTGACAGATGAAGCAGCCAGCGTGCTGAATCAAGCGTTTGGAGTCAATGCCTTTGAGGGTGGATTTAAATTGGAACGGCAGAAGTTGACGCGCTCTTTTCTGCAAATGGCAACATTTTTGATCGCCGACTAGGTGATTTGATCTTGAGTAGGACTTACGCAGCAGCCATGGACAGAGAAGGCTGTTTGAGTTGCTGACAGAGATAGTGGTCGAGCAGCCCATGCTTGAGTTGGTAAATGGTTTGCCCCATCTGCTGGGCCAACTCATTGAGGCGAACCCACACCAGA
>JBCCWF010000590.1:0-3968 GCA_039194035.1 Cyanobacteria bacterium P01_E01_bin.6
CCCGCCATTGGGGGGGGACAACCACCAAAATACGCCACATAGGTGAGTTTTAGCTTGTCAACAATGCTTAGAATACTTACTATCCATACGGTACTTCACATCTTGCATGACATAACCTGGGATCTACTCGACTGATGCTTGAGCCTGAACGACGTATTTCCATTTCACTCACCACCTTATTGTTAGTTCCAGCCCTAATTGTTATCGTATTGGTCGTCTGGCAATTACGAGGCTTGATTGTCTTGCTGATGATGTCTCTTTTGTTGGCATCGGCGATCGCCCCAATTGTTGATACGGCTGAGCGGTGGCACATCCCACGCTGGCTCACAGTCATTCTTGTCTACCTTGGACTCATTGGAGGGCTAACCGGGGTTGGATTGCTCATTGGCCCAACCGTATTTGAGCAACTTCAGCGTCTCATTCGACAGGTGCCGATTTCCTTGACCAATTTACTGAACGCAACCGAAGCGTGGGTTATGACCCAAAGCAACACGCGTCCAGAACTCGTTAATCAATTGTTCGACCAGATTGTTGATGCTCAAGGATTGACTACATGGGCGATTCGCTCTACCCAAAAACTCCTCATTCGCTCTGTCGGACTAACGACAGAAATTGCTGGGGGTGTCTTTAGCGTCGTGCTAGCCCTATTTTTGTCTGGCTACTTCCTCTCCGATAGCCGAACTTTGACGAAAAGTGCAACGCGCCTATTTCCTAAACCTTGGGATGAACGCCTCGCGGAACAGGTTGGGCCGATTAGCCATCGAATTGGCAGCTATATTCGAGGTCGAATCCTGGTCTCAGCAATTCTTGCCGCAGCTACCACCACCTCTCTCAGTGTGTTAGGACTTGCTGACTTCGCCCTCGGCCTTGGGGCGATCGCCGGAGTAACCAATCTAATTCCGTTTTTGGGCCCTGTATTGGGTGCGATTCCAGCCCTTGTGGTAGCGATATCCCAAGGTTGGTGGACGTTTCTATGGGTTCTTCTCTTATTTGCGATTATTCAGAATGTCGAAACCTACATTCTTGACCCATTATTGGTTGGATCATCCGTAGGCATTCATCCCCTTTATCAATTACTCGCGGTGCTAGGAGGCACTCAAGTCCTTGGCATTCTCGGGGCAATTATCGTACCCCCTTGGGTTGCCGGAGCATCTGTTGTCCTAGACAACTTATACCTCCAACCCAAATTGCTTGCAGAACGACAAGGGACTGTAGCTGTTTCGGTCTCCGATCAGGTAAGCACTATACAATAGTTAAAGCGTTTTAAAGGCTGATAACTAAATAGTACCGACTTGGATGCATCAGCGTGCAGCATCATTGCATCGCATCCGTCACGTTAGATTATTTACGACTCATTCCTTCACCCAAAGCGTTTTACAAACGACCTTAAGAGTACGACAGCACCTCCTATGACGTCTGTACAGGATCTGAATAAAAAAGACGAAACCCAAGGAAAACTCCAGTCATCCCAAAAAGATGCGCCGCCGCCAGGCGACATAACTGAGCCGCCTGATGATGTTGAGATGTCTCTGTTCGATCATCTCGAAGAGCTTCGTCAGCGAATGTTTTATTCCATGATTGCCGTTGTGATTGGCGTCATCATTTGTTTTGTGTTTGTTAATCACATCGTTGAACTCCTAGAAATTCCGGCTCAAGGAGCAAAATTCCTGCAACTGTCGCCAGGAGAATATTTCTTCGTTTCTGTCAAAGTAGCAGGCTACAGTGGCTTGTTAATCTCTAGCCCACTGATTCTGTATCAAATCATTCGGTTCGTTCTCCCTGGACTGACGCTTCGAGAACGCCGACTCTTAGGCCCCATCGTTTTAGGATCCAGCGTTCTGTTTTTCGCAGGGCTTGGA
This sequence comes from Cyanobacteria bacterium P01_E01_bin.6, assembly GCA_039194035.1. Classification (GTDB taxonomy): domain Bacteria; phylum Cyanobacteriota; class Cyanobacteriia; order CAKZMO01; family CAKZMO01; genus JBCCWF01. The sequence goes on from JBCCWF010000590.1 coordinate 1,860, forward strand.
TTTGCCTACATTGCTTTGATTCCGGCAGCGCTCAATTTCTTCATCAACTATGGTGCCGATGTCGTTGAACAACTCTGGTCAATTGATCGATATTTTGAGTTTGTACTCTTACTTCTATTCAGTACTGGGCTAGCGTTTCAAATTCCTGTCGTACAGTTTTTGCTGGGTTTATTGCGTATTGTCTCCGCCAAACAAATGCTGTCAGGCTGGCGATACGTCCTTGTCGGTGCTGTTATCCTCGGAGCCGTTCTCACTCCATCAACCGATCCCATTACTCAAAGCCTCTTAGCAGGTGCTGTCCTCGCCTTGTATTTCGGCGGAACAGGTCTCGTTGTACTCTTTATTCCACGAGAGCAAGAATGATGATGCGTGCATATAATCAGCATTGTTTGCTGCTGAGATACGATGATCAGACACATGTCGTAGTGGCAGCATCGTGCGTTTATCCAAATGTCCTTGTCTTAGGAATGAAAATTAGGGCGTTGCTCAATAATGGGATGAATTCAAAACGATGCCATCGTCAGATCGGCCACTGTACGGGAATTGCATTGCATTGCCCCGCCGAAAATCATCCCTCAAATGAGCAATTCCCCGTCGCGGATATGACACCAAGTCATATGGGTTAACTCATAAGAAGCAATGCCTAATCTATTTCAGTCCCTATCCTACGAACCAGCCTTTGAGTCGCTTGGCAAAGATTTTTACGACATTGTTGCAGCTGCTGAGTTCCCACAACACGTCCTGCGATTTCGCAATGATGATATCTTGCCAACGCTAGGCATGGTTCCATCTGAGGTTGCAGATGCAGACTTCGTTACAACGTTCGGACAATTTCAAGGTCGAGAACCACTGCTCGCGATGCGATATCACGGATATCAATTTGGCGAATACAACCCGTTTTTAGGCGATGGTCGAGGGTTCCTCTATGGACAAGTGCGCGGCATCGATGGGGACTTATACGACTTTGGCACGAAAGGTTCTGGCCCAACCCCCTATTCTCGTGGAGGAGATGGGCGCCTCACGCTCAAAGGAGGAGTTCGGGAAGTCATTGCGGCAGAGGCATTACATCACTATGGTGTAAAAACATCGCGATGTTTGAGCTTGGTTGAAACTGGAGACTCACTCTGGCGCGGTGACGAGCCTTCCCCCACGCGTGCATCAGTGATGGTTCGGTTTAGCCGTTCCCATATTCGCTTTGGAACCTTCGAGCGCCTTCACTATTTTCAGCGACCTGATTTAACGCAACACTTGCTTGATCATGTCGTCAACCTCTATTACCCACATCTGTGGGAGCAAGCGAATTGCTATACCCAGTTTTATGCTGAGTTGGTTGAGCGCATTGCTACATTGGTTGCCCAGTGGATGTCTGTAGGGTTCTGCCATGCTGTGCTGAACACAGATAATATGTCAATTACAGGGGAGAGCTTTGACTATGGCCCCTATGCATTTCTAAATAACTATGATCCGACCTTCACGGCCGCTTATTTTGACTATGGTCGACGCTATTGTTTCAAAAATCAGCCGATGATGTGTCGCTGGAATTTAGAGTTGCTTCAGGCTCCTTTGCAAGGGTTGATTCCTCAAGAAGACATGGAGTTTGCGCTGTCTCAGTTTGACGCACGTTATCAATTGGTTTATCAAGCTCGCATGCTGAACAAGTTAGGCATCGTAACCTTAGAAGACCAGACGCTCATAGACGCACTAGTACAGTCCACGCTGACGATGCTCCAGTCAATTGACATGACCTATCATAATTTCTTTTTAGCACTCCGCAAACACTTCAGGGTTGAGTGGGTCGAAGACACCTCTGCGGTGTTGCCATTGTTGACCCATGAGTTGGCAGATGAATCTCTTGCCGCGGTTGAGCAATGGCGTCAGGTTTATAGGCGATCGCTCCAAACCCTATCATCGGAACAGCTCAATGGCGTCAGTGAAACGTTAGCACAACACAACCCTGACATCGTTCCTATTCGTCCAGAAATTGAAGCAATTTGGGAACCTATTACCCTGCATGATAACTGGCAGCCATTTTATGACTTGTTAAAGCGTATCAAGCAATCCACCACACGATTTCAAACTTAGGCCGTACGTACCTCGGCATCATTAAAA
>JBCCWF010000591.1:0-3949 GCA_039194035.1 Cyanobacteria bacterium P01_E01_bin.6
AAAAAATCCACTCTGGGGGGGGGGGGCGCCCCCCCCCCCCCGCCCCTCTATTAGTACTTTATTGTCTAGCAAGTCCCTAACAGCAATGTCACGATCGTTAGTCATAGGGAGATCCGTCAGCATGGGTGAATTGCCACCCCTCCGAAGTCCCATGTGCACGTAAATCAATGTCGGGATAAACGACCTTGTCGTTAGGCGTGCGATCGCCGATTTCCAGATAGACGGCAGGCTGATTGGTTCGGTTCACCAAATGATGTCCATCTCCATTTCCAGCTGGAAACCCCGCACACATCCCTGTTGTGAGCAATGTCTCCCCTGCATCCGTCACGAGGGTCAACTCACCCTCTACCATATAGACAAACTCATCTTGCTTTTCATGCCAATGACGCATGGCAGAAGCACTACCTGGCTCTAATGTCGTCAGGTTAACGCCAAAGTTATTGAGTCCCACTGCATCTCCCAGCTTTTTACGAATACGCCCTGCCACAACAGCACGAAAAGGTTCGGGGTAGCCTGTCCCGACGCGATCGGGAACATCTGACGGATTCACAATCATAGTGGAACCTCCTTATCACGACATCGTTTGAAGCCAGTCTACGATCAAGCTATTGACCTGTTCCGGATGCTCATCATGGGGACAATGTCCTGCCTTCGGGATAGATGCAAACCGCACTCGCTGGGGTTCCCGCTTTGCCAAACTCTGATACAGTTCTGAGCCTATAATAGGTGTCCATGGGTCATCTTCCCCCCACAAGACCAGCAGTGGTTGCCGAATTTGTGGCAGTAACTCAGACGGGTGTGGACCGGCCGGAGCCGTCACAATAGACGCAAATACCTTCTGTGCACCAGGATCACAGGCCGGTTGATAGATAAGATCAATCAACTCATCCGTGACAGCAGAATGATCCACATAGACCTGTTTGAGGGTGGATCGCAAACGCGACTTTTGCCGAATGCGATTAAACAAGAATGGGCCAGTCAATGGAGAACTCACCAATTTGGTGAACGACCCCATCACAAAACGCAGTATTGGATTTAATTCATCCGGGCGATGATTTAATCCACCCGCACAGTTCAGCACAACGCCCCCGGCCGAAACCTCTGGATGATTGGCCATCATCATCAGCGCCAACAATCCCCCAATGGAGTTGCCCACAAACACAGCAGGAACCTGAATCTGCTCCATCCAAAATGCATGCAGCAGATCTTCCCAAAGTTCGAGACTGTAATCCAGCGATGGTTTGTCTGATTTACCAAACCCAAGCAAATCTAAAGCAAAGACGCGATAACCTGCTTCAGCAAGCTCCGGAATATTCTTGCGCCAGTGGCCAATAGACGCCCCAAAGCCATGAATTAGGACAAGAGGTTGCCCCGTTCCAACAGCGGTGTAAAAAATAGTATGGCCTTCCCATGTCCACTGTTTTTCTTGATAAAAACGGGGAGGCGTCAGTTGTTGAGTATCTGCCACAAGGATCTAATTTATATTTCTTAACTTCCTACTATGATATCGGAGTCTTATACCGGTGCTCTAAATTTTGCTTGTAAATCATCGAAGGGGTATTAGCGCAGTCATACACCTTGGCTTATATGACCATTCACTCTTACAGACAATCATGTGTAGCCGAGTATCGAAGACTTGGTAAGTACCTGAACGCCATTAAAACCAAGACTTCAAGCCCTGTGTCTCCCGCTGCACGGGCGGCACAGGGCTTGGAAGGATACGCTTAATTATGGCTATCTACGTATCACGTTTAGGCATGAAATTTCGAGCATTGAGATAGGAACCCCTCAATGCTCGAAACGTCACTGTTAGTTGTGATTTACTGGCAATGCCTGGCAGCAAAGGCGACGATGACCACTTTTTCAAGCCAAGTCAAACACAAGCACTTCTGCATCATCTGATTCGCTGATTAGATGAAGGTGCGCTTCTTGTGTCATGGCAACTCCGTCTCCAGCCATCAACTCATGGTCATTGAGCTTGATTGCTCCACGAACAACCTGAACCCAGAGCGATCGCCCATCAGGAACCACGTGGTCAACCGTATCCCCTATTAATAATCGCCCAGCATAGAGGTTCAGATCTTGATGAATTGTCACTGAGCCATTGCGTCCGTCACGAGACCCCACTAATCGCAATGTCCCAAGGCGCTCTTCTTCTGAGAAATGTGTTTGCTCATAGCTAGGCTCCAACCCCTTGGTATCGGGAAGAATCCAGATTTGAAGGAAATGAACAGGATCTGAATTCGAGGCGTTATATTCACTATGGAAAATTCCAGTTCCTGCCGACATGCGTTGTACATCCCCAGGACGAATGACAGAACCGTTTCCAATGCTGTCTTTATGCTCTAACGAGCCTTCCAACACATAAGAAATAATTTCCATATCTCGATGACCATGGGTTCCAAAACCCTGCTCGGGTAAAACCTTGTCCTCATTAATAACCCGTAACGAAGAGAACCCCATATGGTTTGGGTCATAGTAGTTACCAAAGGAAAAGGTGTGGCGACTGTCGAGCCAACCAAAGTTTGCAGCACCGCGCTCATTTGCAGGACGAATTGTAATCATGATGAAACCTCCTGTGGGAAAGTCATTACGGTCTTCCAACTGAGGCTGTGTTATCCATCTAATCTGAAAACAGTGATATGTATCGCTGCTTGCGTCTAGAACGGACTCATTTACACCTCAATATCTATTGTGCACCGTGTCCTCAAAAAAGACAATAATTCATTTGAAATGCAAATTGGCTCCAAAAGGGATACAATCTATCTTGTAGATATCCAAGCCATGTCTAGATTGGGAACTGTAAGTCGGTAGTCACCATTAACTGTAAAACCCATAAAACCCGGCGCCGCCCGCTCCCCCAGGTTTTTGTTTTTTTAGTTTAATAACGCCAAGCTACTTAGTTCCCAATATGGTTTGGGTTTGAGTCTCTACATGTTGCTGTGTATTTGAGCATATGGATAAATTTGAGAGCATTCGCGCATTCATCCAAGTCGTTGACCACAAAGGATTTGCGTCTGCTGCTCGGACGATGGGTTTGTCGCGATCAGCAGTCAATAAGTTAGTCATTAATTTAGAGAACGAGTTAGGCACACAACTGCTCAACAGAACAACTCGTCGTGTCAATCCAACAGAAACAGGTCTTGCCTTCTATGAGCGTTGCACACAAATTATGGGGGACCTGGAAGAAGCTGAGCTATCCATTTCTCGGTTGCATGACGAACCTAGAGGAAACTTGAGAATCAACGCGCCCATGTCTTTTGGAGTGCAGCATCTCTCAAAACATGTGGCTGAGTTCACAGCACAGTATCCTGATTTGAAAGTGCAATTGACGCTAGACGATCGATTTGTTGATCCAATTCAAGAAGGCTACGACATTAACATCCGTATTGCTGAACACATTGAATCTCTCAGTTTATTCAGTCAGTTTATTGCTCCAATGCGCTATGTTTTGTGTGCTTCACAGCTGTATCTTGATCGCCATGGCACTCCAAATCATCCCAAGGATCTACGCAATCACTCATGCCTACACTATGGATATCTGACAACCGGAAATCAGTGGAAAATAATCGGAGAAGATGGAGAGCACACAATTTCTATTCATGGCGCCATATGCTCAAACAATGGAGAAGTTCTTTGTGATGCTGCGATACAAGGATTAGGAATTGCACTCTTACCCGAGTTTATTGTGAGTGCTGCCCTCAAGTCCGGAAAACTTCAAATTCTCTTACCCACATATCAGCTTCCTGACCTTTCTGTTCGCGCAATTTATCCAGTCAATCGGCATCTTTCTGTCAAAGTCAACATGCTGATTAATTTTTTGCACACTCAATTTAGTGATGCTCCTCCTTGGCAGACTGATATAGATATCTAGCGGCAGTTTTGCATACGGACAATGTCAACTCAGGTGATATAGCGGTATGTAACCGCGTCGGATACAAAAACGGTG
>JBCCWF010000592.1:0-3937 GCA_039194035.1 Cyanobacteria bacterium P01_E01_bin.6
GGCCCCCCCCGGGGGGGGCCCTCCCCAGGTTTTTGGGTTTTCAGTTTAATTATGCCGAGCGACTTAACGGTCAAGAAGGCCATCAGAGATTGACAAACGGAGTTTTCCAGAAGCGCCAATTTTCTTTGTTAAACGGTGATTTCCAGCGAGAAATGAGAGCAGACTCTAGGTGCTGGCGAGGACGCATGTCTGCGGGCGTTTCCCACCAAAACCCAGTGTTAATGGCCGTGGGAATGTGATGCTTAAAATGAGCCGCCTGATAGTTCAAGACATACTGTTTGCAGTCATGCACGCCTTTCCATCGCTGATTGGCTTTGCAGGTTTCGCCGACATAGAGCAACAGAGGCATGCGGGTGTCGAGCACGAAATAAATACAGGCATCGCTGGGGTGTCGATCAGCGGGCCATTGGAAGAAAAAGAAGTTTTGTAAGTCCAATGCAAAGGGATCAATCGTGTTGGCGTCAACGTGAGCGGATGTGCTCTCAAATAGAGTCACTTGCTGCTCTTCGATGGTATGTCTGACGCGGTGCTGAAATTGGTGTATCTCGCTTTTCCAGAGAGTCAGGGATTCTGCACTGATGTCGATGGTGGGCGATCGCACAGGGCCAGGTGGAGTAAATGCCCGTTGTTCCGCTGCAGTGAACAATGAGGTTTGACCGCTGACTTCTGACGGAGAAGATGATTTGGAGTTTCTAACCATAGAAATCGCAACCAAGGACTGAGATCAAGACGCACCAACACTGTGGGCCACCAGTGTTATGCTTTGGACACCAAAGTCTAGCAAAAGAACTCAAATCCTGCGCTTTTGTGCACGAGTTTGTTAGGCTGCATAACGTTGAGTCGCCCACTGGTGATCAATACATCACCATTCACAATGAAGGGCTTAAACCCAAGCTAGACAAAGTTTACAACCTAAGCCAGGAAAAATCCCGCCTTAACATACAAGTCCAATGGAGTAAATTTGATGCCGTTTCCAGATTTTCCCGAAGAGACAAATGGGGGGGGGCTCCTTCCCAATCGTTCTAACAAGGCCAATGAACGGTCACTCGTTCCAGAGCCGATTGCCCCAGAGGAACAAGAAAATTATCAAAAAGCACGGCAATCGGCTCAACGACTCTATCTTATCTTGCTCGCTATTGGCTTAAGCATTGGAATCATTGCCTCAATTGGTGTGGTGTCGTTCCTTCAGCGATTTGGCCTGACAGAAGTCCCTGATCGGATTGAGCAAAATTAGGGGCTCGCAGCGATCTCGTTGGATAACCGAATGATGAACGAAACGGTATCAGTCATTCAATTTTTGTGGGATTTAGAATCCTGAGGCACAATGAACCCGACGCGAAAAAAGTCGTCGCCATGGAGTTGAGACCAATGTTCGATGTTGGAGAGCAGCTCTACCGATTCGGGAAACATGCTTAGGCTATTCCATGAAGCAACCCACCCAGGTGCGATCGCTCACAACTGTCCTCAAACACCTTCCGCCCCAAGAAATTCCGCACCTCTACCCGGCAATGCTGACCCTCATTGGACTCGCCGTTGCCGAAGCCTATGGTTTGATTCCCCTTGGCGGTGTTAAACAGATTGCCTCACCGTCCGTCCCCATTCTTCCCCTGATTGCCAAAGAGGGACTCGCTCTTAATCATCGTTATGGAACGGTGTTGCCAGAGCCGTGGCTTGACCAGATAGCCCATGGGCGGCCTCAAGACTCATCTAGCATCGAACCCTCAATTCAGGCGATCGCCCTTCTTCTCTCCGACCACATCGAGGCCCAGACGCTAGATGCGACCTATTTAGGGAAAGCTCACGAACTCCTCCTCGGTAACAGCCTGCCCACCGTTTCTCCTCACCAAGACCGACCAACTCTCGGCGCATTTCCATCACGAGGGCGCAAATGCCAAGGAGCCTACTACACGCCTCCTGCAGTGGTGGACTACATCGTGAATCAGACCATTCAGCCCTTGCTGAAACAGGCGTCAGGCTTCCCTCACGTTCTCGATCCGGCCTGCGGCGGCGGTGTGTTTTTGTCAGCAGCCTATCGGTATCTGCTTCGTGCCCACATTGGTAGGGTAGGGCGATCGCCCACGATCGACGAACGCATAGATATTCTTCAACACTCTATTTTCGGCGTCGATTTAGATCCTCAAGCCGTTACCGTCACTCGATTAGCTCTGCATCTTGACTGGCTACGATGTGATGGAAGCGTACTGACACTACCTTGTCCAACTGGAATAGCCAAGAATCAGGCGATCGAGAATCAGGCGATCGCCGACATCCTGACCCGCAACATCCAACATGGCAATGCACTGATTGCCGAAGGTGAGGATGGACTCCTATGGGACAGCGCTTTTCCTGACGTCATGGCCACAGGCGGATTTGATGTTGTGCTCGGCAACCCGCCCTATCTCGATTCCGAACGGATGACTGTTTGGATGCCCCACTGGCGACGATATTGTACGGACCATTATGTGTCTGCCCAGGGCAATTGGGATCTGTTTTGTGTGTTCATCGAGAAGGCTCTAACCCTTTGCAAACCGGGTGGCTATCACAGTTTTATTGTGCCGAACAAGCTGGCGGCGGCTCCCTATGCCGCCGCTGTGCGATCGCTCCTCACCACTCAGGCCGTTCTGCAAGCCATCCGAGACTACAGCAACACTGCCGTATTCTCAGCAGCCGTATATCCTCTGGTTTATGTGGTTCAGCGGCGATCGCCCTCTACCGCAGATGCACAGACGCTGTGCAATGCCGCCCCTCTCGTTCGCTATGAATGTATGGGACGAAGCCTCGATCAGGTACACCACACATCATGGCTATCATCAAACCAATTCACGACACCCAATACAGGTTGGCTATTAAGTTCCAAAGCAGACCAGGCAACGATTGTCCTAAAACTTAGCCAACACTTTCCTCGGTTGGAAACATTGGCTCATGTGCAAGGTGCTGCAACAGTGTCTGAAGCCTATGAGCTACAACCATTGATTTATGAACAGGATCAAGGTCAGGAGAACAAACTGAACCAGGCAATGGTTCAGGCGATCGATGGAAATGGAGAAAGGAGTCTCCAACACGCCATCCTCTCTAATCCTCAAGCCCCGGTCATTCCTCATGCCCCAGTCATTCCTCAGGCTCAGATAATTCGAGATGTGCAGGTCAATACCTGCCGACATCCAAGCACCCATGCCTCTACCAGTGAACCACGCTATCCCCTCCGTGAGCATGGCAATGCCACGACTCCATCAATCGACAGTCCGCCGACATCATTTCAGATCATCAACAGTGGAACCATTGATCGATATCACTCATTGTGGGCAATCAAACCTCTTCGCTATTTGGGAAATCGCTATGTCTATCCTGTGATAGCTCACCACGACTTAGCGACTCAGTTTCCTCGTCGGTATCAACAAGCGGCAGCAGCCAAAATCATTGTGGCAGGCATGACTAAACGGCTGGAGTGTGTGGCCGATGAGTATGGATGCATCTTGGCCGGAAAATCCACCTCCATCATTCGTCCCCATGACCTACCATTGCGTTACCTATTAGGAATTCTGAACAGCTCCTTGATGCACCACGTGATAATACAGCGATACGGCAACAATAGCTTCCAGGGAGGCTACCTCAGAATCGGCCCTCCTCAACTCAAGACTCTACCGATTGCTCTACCGAAAAATGGATTGGGCGATCGCCTCGTGCAACAGGTTGAGCAAATGATTCACCTACAAAACCATACGACAACGACCCAAATTCGATCGACAGACGAGAGTAGAACGGACGTTCAGCAACAGATTCAAGACTTAGATCACGCCATTGACCAGACTATTTATCAGCTCTATCAGCTCTCCCCTAAGGACATTCATATGTTGATTGATTGATGGACTGCTCTCCGGGAATAACCCATCTCCTGTTGGTTGGCGTTGAGCAACACTAAGGGATCTATAAATAAAAA
>JBCCWF010000593.1:0-3933 GCA_039194035.1 Cyanobacteria bacterium P01_E01_bin.6
GACTTGGCAAAGTTTACGAAAGAATGAGGGATGTAGCCCCGTGGTGCGGGGCTACATCCCTCATTCTTTCGTAGTAGATCTGCGAAATTTGCCCAGTCGTGATGATAAGGTGATGGCTAGTTCACAATTCTTGCTTGTTTGACATGCATAGTCTGTTGAGGCCACCTTTTCCGTCGGTTAGTGATTTGTCTCTCAGGGAGCAAATTGCTCAGATGATTGTGGTAAGGGCATCTGGACATTTATTCGACCATCAAATTCAATACCCTATTTGGGAACCTCCTGCCCATCGCCTCGAACAGTGGGTAGATGAATTAGGCGTCGGAGGCGTCATCTTATTGGGTGGAAGTGCTGCTGAGGTAGGTCTGCGCACTCAACAGCTTCAGGCATGGAGCCGATTTCCGTTGCTGTTGGCTGCTGATATTGAAGAAGGAGTCGGGCAACGCTTTGAAGGCGCAACTTGGTTTCCACCGCCGATGGCGATCGCCCATCTCGCAAAACAGAATCGAGACACCGCCATCCACAACGCAACACAACTGGGTGCAGCAACGGCTCAAGAAGCGATAGCCATTGGGCTGAACTGGATATTGGCTCCCGTGGTGGATGTGAATAATAACCCGGATAACCCGGTTATCAATGTCCGTGCCTTTGGAGATGAGCCGGAGATTGTGGGGCATCTTGGGGCTGCCTTTATTCGGGGTGCCCACCAATACCCAGTCTTGACGTCGGCAAAGCATTTTCCAGGACATGGCGACACAGCGACCGATTCCCATTTGCATTTGCCGACACTTCCTCACAGCCTGGATCGACTACAGGCCGTAGAGATGCCTCCATTTAGAGCGGCGATCGCCGCTGGAGTCGATAGTGTGATGAGTGCCCATTTGCTGTTTCCAGCCCTTGATTCAGACTATCCTGCAACTCTATCGTCAGCCATTTTGACTGGACTGTTACGCGAAGAACTGGGATTTGACGGACTTATTGTTACCGATGCTCTGGTGATGGGGGCGATCGCCCATCACTATGGAAAAAATGAAGCGGCCGTGATGGCCGTGGAAGCTGGAGCCGATATTTTGCTGATGCCCCTTGATCCTGAAGGCGTTGTCAATGCCGTTGAACAGGCTGTTGAATCTGGACGCATCTCACCTCAACGCATCCAAGACTCGGTGGAACGCATTTGGTGGGCGAAGCAACGAGTTGCTCCATCTCCAACAGAGGTTGATAGCTCCCATGCCTGGGAAACAATGCCACCACCACCACTCGATCTGAATCCGTTAAGTACGCCAGAGACAATGGCACTTGCTGGATCTATTCTCAAGCAATCGATGACCGTCACCGTTAATGCCCCGTTACTATCTGTTGACCAGGGCGTTAATTTGATTGTGTTAGATGATAGCCTCTCGGCTAATTTTCTTGGACACCACACTGCGGCGATCGCCACTCCCCACCATTATGGATATCGAGACCTGCTGATTGTCGATCGATATACTCCCGGACATGCAGAGACATGGATTACAGAAAGCGATGTGCCAATTCTGCTCCAGGTATTTGTTCGAGGTAGCCCATTTCGGGGGTCAGCAGGTCTGTCGGGGCCACCGCAAAAGTGGTTGGATACCGTGTTAATGAGCGATCGCCTCACAGGACTTACCATCTATGGGAGTCCTTACATGGTTGATTACATGACATCACAGCGTTCTCAGGCTGATTGTTCAGCTACGCTTCCGCTTGTGTTTAGCTATGGTCAGATGCCAATGGCTCAAGAGTTGGCGATGGCATCATTATTCCCTCGTGCTATTGCATCCGTAGTACGTCTGTAGCAACAAACAATCTTTGTCTGGTTCGTGTCATGCATAGACGCATCGATTGAGGTCAACATGAGACTATCTTTACGCCAACCTGCGATATCTCGATACAGCCTAGGGGCGATCGCCCTTGTTACGTGCCTCAGCTGTGGAACCATAGCAGAACAAACTTCCTCGTCATCGCCCTCGATGTCCGCTGAAGCACCTGCCATATCAGAAGAGCCTATGTCTACAGAATCCAGTGCTGTCGAAGGAGCTTCAGTGACTGCGGTTGAGGTCTCTGGAGAACCCGGTAACTATACGTTTTCTGTCACGGTCGAAAGTCCTGACACTGGGTGTGATCAATATGCTGATTGGTGGGAAGTGATAACCGACGACGGAACCTTGATTCATCGACGAGTGCTGCTGCACAGTCATGTTTCAGAACAGCCATTTACTCGCTCAAGCCGCCCCGTTGACGTGCAACCAGAACAGGCCATTATTGTTCGAGCACATTTATCGACAACTGGATACGGAACTCAAGCGCAGAATGGAACGGTATCGAGTGGATTTCAACCCATTACGCTTCCAGCCGATTTCGCTCACGATCTTGCAAATCAACCACCTCTTCCTCAGGGCTGCAACTTTTGATGCCGTAGTCTCGTACATACCGTAGTCGTAATAGAGAGGGTAAGCGAAAACTCACCTATGCTGAGTATTTTGGTGGTTTCCCCCCGCCTCCGGCAAGGGAAAACCATGCAATTTAATAGCTAACAGCTTATTCATCACTATTTTTTAATCATGACGAATCCTAGCTTTGTGGTCTTTCTCTTTTTCTCGCATAGGTCGTTGTCTGAAACCCGATATGTTTTGTTTTGTGGATGAGGACAAATTTTTCTTGAACCAGCGATTCATATTCAGGAAAGAACGTATCTCCATCAAAGACCCCATCAACCAAGGTCAGCTCCAGTCGGTCAGCATACTCCAGAGTTTGAGCGTAAAGACTGGCACCGCCAATGACAAATGCTTTTGGATGATGAGCCACGTAGTGCCATGCATCGTTGAGCGATGAGACAACGCAGTATGAGGTTTTGCCATCATCTAGGAGATAAGGAGGATGGGGGGACAATGTTCGAGAAACAATAATGCTGTGGCGGTTGGGAAGCGATCGCCGCTCTAGTCCTTCTTCCCAGGTTTTTCGCCCCATGATAATGGCGTGACCTGTCGTTAGTGCTCGAAACCGCTTGAGATCATCAGGCAAGTTCCAAGGTAATTTCCCTTGATGACCAATCACTCGATTAGAGTTGCCCATTGCAGCAATGAGAATAATCTCAGCTCTGCAATTCGTCATATTTCGCCCGAACTTCTTGGATATCTTGCCACATCAACCATTTGGGACTGCCCTTATCGCGAGACTGATTTCTAAGCAGATACGCCGGGTGGAAGATTGGCATACACAAGCGCCCCTCCCACTCAATCCATGTACCACGAATTTTCGTGATCCCACGTTTATCCCCGATCAGTCCTTTTACAGAAGAAGCTCCCGTAAGCAAAATAAATTTGGGGTCAACCATTCGAATTTGCTCTAGCAAATAAGGACGACAGGCATCCATTTCTTGAGTCGTTGGGGTACGGTTTCCTGGAGGACGACACTTTACAATGTTGCAGATATAAACATCTTTTTCACTGTCGAAATTGACCGCGGTGAGGATTTTTTCCAATAATTGACCTGCTTTGCCAACAAAGGGAAGCCCGGTCTCGTCTTCATTTTGGCCTGGTCCTTCGCCCACAATCATAATGTCAGCCTGGGGATTGCCCCGACTGACGACAACGTTGATCCGTGTTGCTCCCAAATCACAGCGCTGGCATTGGCTGCAGTGACTTTTCAACACATCTAAGTCAGCATAAGTGCCAGAAGGAATGGGGATCGACGCACTCGTCGGAATTAAATTTGGATCAACGGTGCTGGAAGCTGATGATTTCTCACCCGCATTGAACAAGTCAATTTGCTGATTGCTAGTCATGAATCCTTTTTGCTTTCACCACCTACTCTGTTACAAAACCAAGTCTTGCGTGCTGAGCACATTATTATCCAAGGAATGAAAAATCGAAACCCTGAGGTATTTTGTTGTGGGTTGTGGGTGATCCACACACCACC
>JBCCWF010000594.1:0-3932 GCA_039194035.1 Cyanobacteria bacterium P01_E01_bin.6
ACTCCAATTTATTTATGCTTGGGCTTAGCAGGGGCGATCGGCACCCAGTCATATCTGGAAGAACTATAGCAACCCGCAGATTGATTTAGACATGCAATTTTCAGGGAAGCCGCGCGCTGCGTGGCTTCCCTGAAAATTATTGGTTTTTCTCAAGTGCAGAGCGCTATACAAAGGCAGCTTTTGATCTACGATTAACAATATTTAAGATTAATTTTAGATTTTTAGATGCAACATTATCCTCAATGGCTGCAAGGGCTGAAGAATCCAGTCTTTGCTAGACTCTACCTAGCTCAAACCATTAATCTGGTGGGAGAGTCTCTAACCTGGCTTGGCCTAGCGTTATTGGCGTTTGAGTTAGCGGGAGCGCAAGCCAGTGCTATTTTGGCGATCGCCCTCACCCTACGAGTGATGACCTTTGTGGTGTTGGCACCAATTGCCGGGGCGATTGCGGATCAAGTGAACCGTAAGCGCTTGATGGTGACAACCCATCTCGCGCGAATGGGCATCGTCTGTCTTCTGCCCTTTGTAAATCAGACCTTGCAAATTTATGCCATCGTCCTATCACTCAATATCTTCTACGCATTCTTCACTCCCACATATAAAGCGACCATTCCTCTCGTCACCACTGACACTGAATGCCCTAAAGCGATCGCTCTGTCTAGTGCCACCTATCAGCTACTCGGTGTTTTAGGCCCCGGATTAGCAGGGGGGATCGCCGCATGGGTAGGCACCCGGCAAGTCTTTTTTCTAGATGGCGTCACCTTTTTGATTGCTGCGCTGTTGATTGCAACCCTCCCTGGACAACGTCTAACGATTCAGCATCCACAAGCAACTTCCACTGTCTCCAGAATTTTGCAGAATATTCGGACGGGGACGACTTGCTTATTTACGGATCCGCCCATTCGGTATGCCCTAGTCCTGCAGTTGATTGCGGCAATCGCAGGAGCGGCGATTCTCGTTAATACGGTCAATTACGTTCAGGGAATCCTTGAGCTAGGGAAAGTCGAATATGGTTGGGCAATGGCAGCCTTTGGCATCGGAGCAACCCTTGCCTCCATTGGATTAGGAAATGTTCGGCGAGACATCAGCCCGATTGTGTTGACCAGTATCGGGGCTATTCTCATTACGCTAACGTTGTTGCCGGCTAACGTCGTCAACCTTGGTGGATTATTAGTATTGTGGGCGATCGCAGGTGTTGGGCAAACATTGGTTAATGTCCCAACTCAAACCCTCATCGCTGATCGAGTATCCACAGAAGCTCAGGGACGAGTCTATGGGGCTCACTTTGCTTGGAGTCATCTATGGTGGGCATTTGCGTATCCATTAGCTGGTTGGTTAGGAACTAATGTGCCCGATCAAAGTTTCGTTTACGGTAGCCTCTTGGGAGTCGCTTTGTTGGGAACCGTGTATATGTTATTCAATCCTAGGCAACTCACCCCTTTGAAAAATGGAGTGTGGCATGAGCATGAGCATACCCACAATCACCATCATCTGCACCATCATGAGGCTGATGACATCATGACTCGATCCCACAATCACCTCCACTTCCATCCTGAAAACGGAAGTCCATTGGAACTGAGCTAGCGCTCTCTTATAGGGTTCCCTTAAAAAGTCCAGTTTGCAAAGAAAAAACTCCGTCCCACAAAGAAATAAATCTCTTGGCACCGTTATTATCATTTTGCCTATCTTCTAATGATATCTTGTGCGGACTTTTTTTATTCTTTGGTTAGGACAATTAGCCTCTTCTATTGGCAGCAGTATGACTTACTTTGCTCTCACTCTTTGGGTCTGGCAGCAAACTCAGTCAGCAACAGCGATCGCCCTCATCCTCGTATTTTATCAACTGCCTCAAGTCGTAATCTCCCCCATTTCAGGAGTCTTAGCGGATCGGCTTTCTCGAAAACATTTGTTGATTCTTAGTGATTCAGGCGCTGCGTGTTGCACCATTTCCGTCGGTATTCTTGCAGGGTTCCAACTATTGCAGATCTGGCATCTTTACTTAATTGCAGCCATTATCGGCTGCTTTGGCAACCTTCAAGCCCTAACCTACGCGACGGTCGTTCCTCTGATTGTGCCCAAGCGGCATCATACTCGCGCCAATAGTATGGGAGCAATGGTCGGTTATGGAGCAGGCATTTTGTCACCTGCCTTTGCCGGGATTCTATATCCAATGATTGGGCTGCTGGGAATTACGGCGATTGACATGGGAACGTTTGCAATTGCCATCCTGACACTATTCTTCCTGAAAATCTCCCCAAATAGAAAAAACCCCCTTATCACATCCAAAGAATCTAAAACCAAGGAAACAAAGCACACAATGTGGCAAGAGATAACAGTTGGATTCCGCTACATCACCTCACAGCCCAGTTTATTGGTCATGGTAATTGCGCTGTCATCATTTATGTTTCTAGAGCAAATTAGTGAAACGCTATATCAACCCATGATATTGGCACGAACTGGAGGAAACACAAAGACCTTAGGTCTTGTCGTAGCTGCATCAGGTTTGGGTGGTGTTTTAGGGGCGATCGCCCTCAGCATTTGGGGTGGATTTCGGCGGCGGGTCGTCGGAATGCTGGTCGGGTTTATTGGAACAGGGCTAAGTAAGTTTTTGTTTGGATTAGGTCGTATCTCTAGTGTTTGGGTTCCTACACAGTTTGGCGCATCACTCCATCATCCGCTCATTTTTAGTTCGTATATGGCTATTTGGTATGCCAAGGTGCCACCAAATCTTCAGGGACGAGTGTTTGCGGCTGACTATCTGGTTGGAACATTGATTGGAGCCTCTGCTAGCCTCAGTGCGGGACTATTAGCTGACAATGTTTTTGAACCAGCAATGCAATCTCATCAGTCATTCGCCTCTCATTTAGAAATACTCGTTGGAGCAGGTGAGGGAAATGGAATGGCGTTGCTGATTGTCATCAGCTCTTTAGGAATGCTCCTGATTGGCATAGGAGGATTCGTTATCCGACGATTGCGCGATGCAGAGCTACTTATCCCCGACCACGATTCGATTGCAGAGGCCTAGAAGAAATTCATGATGCTAATTGAATCAATGGCATTGAGGAGGGCTGAGAGCTATGTTGCCAAAAATCTACGATAGTCTGCCTCACTCGAGTAGGATATTCATAGTGAAAGAAATGGCGCCCTTCAGCACATGTCCATCGGCGATCGCCAGGCTTGAGCCAATGATTCCACTGAATTTGCGAATTTGAGTCGAGAATCATATCCGATTCCCCATGACAAACCAACAATGGAACCTCAATACCTCCCGGCGATAAGATATGGCGTTGAGCCAGAGAATGCAATGTAAATTCAGTGTCCAAAATCTTTCCTAATAATCGCGCCGTTCCTGACTCCTGCCTCGGAGACTGTGGCCCAAATAGAAGTCGAACCATTTGGTATAAAACAGCTTTGCGATTACAAGGCAGCATTTCCCGTAACGAGTAATAATGAACGTGCCAGCTAATGACAGGATTTGAGTCCACCGATAACAATGTTAATGACTTAACCCTCTCGGGATATCGACGGGCATAAAGCAGCGCAACAACGCCACTTAAACTGTGACCTAATAAGTGAAGCGGCTCCGACTGCTGGCTGACATAGTCATGCACTAAGTCAAGAACAGTTTCAATGCAACACGGCTCATCAGCCGTCTGAGAAAACTGCCAGACACGAATATCGACATGTTCGTTGAGTCGTGCCAGTACTGGTTGATTAAATCGCCTGAAACCAGGACTGACAAACAACCACAGTCCATGAGGAGAGTTTGACATAAGAATGAACTAAAACAGTATAGGACTTACGCAGCAGCCATGGACAGAGAAGGCTGTTTGAGTTGCTGACAGAGATAGTGGTCGAGCAGCCCATGCTTGAGTTGGTAAATGGTTTGCCCCATCTGCTGGGCCAACTCATTGAGGCGAACCCACACCAGA
>JBCCWF010000595.1:0-3910 GCA_039194035.1 Cyanobacteria bacterium P01_E01_bin.6
CTTTTGATTTTAATGACGTCCAGGTATTTATCTGGGTTTATTTGTCGGTAATGGCGACTAAATTTGTGCCGTGCCTTATCAATTAAAAGCTGCCAATTAATGTTGATGCGCTTCTCATGTTTCTCTGCCACCAATGCCAAAACGTCGCGTTCCAATTCCTCTATCGTTGGGATCCGCCGATGTAAGCAGCCTCGCGCTACTGCTGAGAACTCAATTTCAATCATGTTGAGCCAACTCGCAGACTTCGGAGTGTAGAAAAATTCAACCCGTTGCGATAAGGCAAAGGCATCCTCAACCGGTAAGTGCTCGTAGAAGGAACTGCTATTGTGTGTGTTTAGATTATCTTGTACCGGTCGGATTTTCTTAGCCCCCGCATACTGTTCAGCAATGGATTGGCAGAATTGCGTGTATTCTCGCTTGATCCGCTGTAGTAATCCCTAATTATTTGTAGGATGCGTTAGAAGATGTTTGAGAAGGTATAAAAGCTGTCAAATTTCAAGCCTGACGTCTCACCATCAGACGAATCATGGCGAGATTAAAAAACGTCTCAGAGGTCTTGGGCAAGTGTTCGTCGTCTCTCACGAGTGGACGACAGTGCATCAGCGATCCGAAGGTTCGTTTAACAACCCACCCACCTTAAGCCCCTTGGTTTGCCCAGGACGTAGTTAAGAATCCAACGGCAGTGATTTATTCTAAGGCAGGATTCTGGGGCGCGGAGCGCCCCAGAATCCTGCTAAGTTCTTCCCGGCTTAATTTATAAGCCATGAGAGGAATATTTTTTTTGCATTGAGCAAAGAGTTTTTGACTATTCATGACTTGGCAAACTTCTCAACATTACAACGAAGAAATGAAGGTTTGGGGCGCGCGTTGCACGCTCCAAACCCTCATTTCTTCTGTAAACGTTACCAAGTCGTGACTATTGAAAGGTTTTGAATATTTATTGTTGCTACACAAGATCGATAATTTCAGGCATTATTCAATCAGGTGATTATTTTTGAATTATTTGGGTGTGAGAGAGTGACTTTTATCCCACCATTGGATCTTAAGACGCAGTATAAGACTATCCAAGCTGATGTAGACGCTGCTGTTTTGGCTGTTCTTGCATCGGGACAATATATCAAAGGAGATTACGTAGAACGCTTTGAGCAAGAGTTTTCCTCCTATACAGGGACATCTCACTGTATTGCGTGTAATTCTGGCACCGATGCCTTATTACTTGCTCTGCGGGCTTTTGATATTGGCCCAGGGGATGAAGTCATTACTAGTCCTTTTACCTTCATTGCGACGGCAGAAGTAATTTCAACAACAGGAGCAACTCCTGTATTTGTGGATATTGAAGCCGATGGATTTAATATTGACTGCGATGCTATTGCGGCTGCCATTACCCCTCGAACTCGCGCCATTATGCCGGTGCATTTATTTGGGCAGCCGGCAAACATGTCAATCCTCATGGACATTGCTCAATCCCATAACCTAAAAGTGATTGAGGACTGTGCCCAAGCCACTGGGGCAACCTGGCACCGACAACGGGTTGGGGCCATCGGTCATGTTGGATGCTTTAGTTTTTACCCGACGAAGAACCTGGGTGCGTTTGGAGATGGGGGAGCTGTCACAACAAACGACGAGGCGATCGCCAACACAATCCGGATGCTCTCTGACCATGGGCGTAAGCAGGGGTACTACCACGAAGCTGTCGGAGTGAATAGTCGTCTTGATGCAGTGCAAGCTGCGATTCTTTCGGTCAAGCTTAACTATCTGGATCAATGGAATGCTCAACGGCAAAACATTGCAGCTAACTACGCTCGCTTGCTTGCCCCAATTCCTAGAATCCGCTTGCCGCAACTGTCTGATGAAGGTGCCAGCGTCTGGAATCAATACACGATTCGTATTGACGGCAACTCTACCGTGACCTCCACCGAAGTCTTGGCCCGCGATCACGTTCGGCGATCGCTTCAGGAGAACAATGTTGGCTCGGCAGTCTACTACCCATTACCACTGCATTTACAGCCTGTTTATCACTTCTTAAAGTATCGACCAGGGCAGCTACCAAGGTCTGAACAAGTAGCGAACGAGGTCTTATCGCTTCCCATGTTTCCAGAACTGGCCTTAGAGCAGCAAGAACATATTACATATGCACTAAAAGATAGTATGCACAATACGTGAATTGAATAGCCTGTAAAACTTAAGTTCACCTTGCGAGAGATTATCAGTAGTGTTACATTTCTTTACAGGGTCTGAGTTACTCATCTGATTTTATCCCCTTATAGATGAGAAATTATTGACTGAACCCAAAGGCAAGCTAGCGACAGTAGCTTGCAACTCGATAATCTAGTGAGCTATATCTTGATTCACTCATATGCATTGGCAAAGTGACGATAAAGTTTGGTCACCTTATGGTTCAGCGTGTTGAGTCGTGATACGGTAGTGGGTGGTAAAAATTGCTTACGGGACTGTTTTCAATGCGTGAACTATTGCATGACATGCGCGTTGTAATCCCTAAGCCATGGTACGTTTTGTATTTACGCTCCTCTTGTGGAGACCTTTTTAACACTGCTTTATGATAAGGGACTGCAAACGATTGGCGACTTAGAGTGCTCACATTCAATCATTAGTATTGATGGTGACATTCGTGAGGTTTTAGCTTGTTTTCCCTGTTGATTAACATTAGAAAGTTTTGACTGAATTGCATCCAGTCTATTCAACTAAAGCGCGGAGGTATCTGATTCATGTCTATTCGTTTGTATGTTGGAAATTTGCCTAAGGAGCTTGAACGTCAAGAGCTTGAGGCTGTTTTTTCCGAGTGTGATGATTCTGTGTCAACGAAATTGATTACTGATCGAAAAACAGGTAAGTGTCGTGGGTTTGCATTTGTCACCGTTAAGGATGATGAACAAGCGGAGCAACTCATTGAGAAGTACAACGGATACATACTTAAGGAAAGCGCTCTGAAAATTGAAAAAGCTCAACCCCGTGCAAAGGGCAAGAGCGAAGAGCCTGTCTCTAGCGGCAGCAAGCGACAGGGAGCAAGTGGTAAGGGCGGCGGAAGTCGTAATAATAAGGGGACGACAACGTCTTCTGAAGCGGCACAGCCTGATCCTCGATGGGCTAGTGAGCTTGAAAAGCTCAAGCAAATGTTGGCGACTCAAGCAACCAATTCATAAGTTCTCCAAGCTGTTGTGAGTTAGATGTCTAAAGGCCTGATGATTGGGATGGGCACTTAATTGATAACCAAGCATTAGTAAAGAATAGATGGATTGCTAAGGGATGTTGTTGGCGTAAAGAGCCATATCAGCATCTCTTTTTTTCTATGGTCACGTCGCTGAATGAATGCTGTCTTGATATGAGGTGCTCTGCTTTCAAATCATGTGATGAAACCCATAAGTAGCTAGCCATGATTAAACGTAACCTTCCAAATCCTATGCCGCCCGCTGTGCGGGCGGCATAGGATTTGTTTTTTTGGTTTTAATGACGTCCAGGTACTTACCATATTGAGAACGACCGTTCCCAATCTAAACGGGGGTTATAGCAATCTGGTTCTCCACAAATTGGAGCGACAAATGGGTAATGCATATTGGTGAAGCTTGGCTTGTTGCTTTCTGCTGGGCGTCAATCCTGTGATATCAAACTTGGCGATCGCCCATGCGACAGACTTCACATCGGAGGATGGAACACCAGCATGCGCGAGCAGATGACAATAGGACTGCATCAACCTTCTGATTTGAAGCCCTTCACAAATGGTTTTCGCTTCACCTTCCTCAACGCCAAGAGCCACTAGTTTTTGCCAATCGAGGCATGGCCTTGAGGCGATCGGGGTCGCTTGGGCTGGAATGGTGCAGTATGGTGCTGCAGCATCAGATGGATGGAGGAGTTTAGCTGTGGTGTTCATAATCTGAATCCAGTCTCTCGCTAC
>JBCCWF010000596.1:0-3901 GCA_039194035.1 Cyanobacteria bacterium P01_E01_bin.6
TAAAATAAGATCATGGTAAACATCACTTTTCTAAACCTCCTTTGTAAAGAAGTGTTTGATGGCAAGGGTGTAAAAAACATTTTACGTCTTCTTGTCTTCCTGATTTGCTCAAAGATTTATGATCGAGATTATCTTGATTAGATACTGAAGGTAGAGTCTGCCTATTTCTTATATATGGCTTAATATAAGTAACGCCTTTTTGAGAGGCTTTTCCTGCGAAGCCTTTTCCACCCGCTGTCTGATAAAGTGGGGGGGCTACAGTCTCTGTGCTAGCTTGTTTCATGTTATGTAGATTGCTCATAACTCTAAGATCAAATTCTCTCTTCTCTCTCACAGAAGGACTTACTACTTTTAGTCCACTTTTATATTCAGCTTGAACGTTTCTATTTGTAATATCTGCTTCATTATTTGATAATAGATGTGTACATACTCCTAATGCTAAAATAGATATACTTAAAGCTGAAAAATGTGCCAGATTAGTCAACGAAGTTTTAAATTTCATGATCTGTGCCTTGTTAATTTCCTGTTGAATTATTACTAGGACTTCTATTCTCAATCTATTTGATTAGCTTGGTGAGACTGAATGATGATTATTGAATAGCCTTAGAAACCTCAATTCTCTGTGTTATTGATAATTAGGGAGTGAAATCTAGGTTTATGCAGTTGTCTGAAGAAAATTTCTGCAGGAAGAGCCTAAATTAACTCTGAGGCCTTGTAACGCACGAGCAGTAATCGCCTGAACACCTTCCCTAGGCATTACTTCATTCCACCGATAGTACTTCTTGGCTATCTGTGAGGCACCTTACTCTTTAGTTGCTTAGCACTCCAGATTCCAACCTCAGATAGTCCAGATAATGATCGATTAACAAGACTATCACGGGGATCGCTGAGACGTATGTGGGGCAAGGGATATAGAGGATCTAGAAGGTGAGATAAGTGTTGGTTTTGGCGTTTTGATGGGGCTTGTTGGGGCTATTCTCAATTAGGTGAAGTAGGGATCGCTGGCTCGATTTGAGGTGGGCGATCGCTAACTGTGTTTCCTTGGCGCAGACTTGAAGTGTTTATCACAACGTAGACTCCTGCTTGGCATATACTTTGACCCCATATTTGGCCCGAGAAATGTCCTTGAAGTAGGACTCGGGATTCTTCAATATCCCTGCATCTTCAACCATCATCAACACGTGGCTGCCCTTCCTCTTTTGAGAGCGGCAAGTCGTGATCACAGCACAATAATCAAAATGCTGGGCCTCATCCAGATTTAATTGCTCCATACTGCCGTCTCGATACTGCACCGTTGCCATGCGCCCTGTAATGGCTTCGATACTGAATACCTGCCCGATTCTGCGCCCGGTTTTCATGTCATTCCGCTGCCATTGCATGGCATCACCTACCGATACATCGACCCGTTTCACGTAAAAGACACTCAAATTGCTTGAAGGCTTCACTACCCTATAGATGCGGTCATTTCCTATTACCCTCAGCCGGTCGTCATCAATGGCTATAACTTGGTACCGCTTCCCTCCCTCTAACCCGAATGCCTTGCTCCTCGAAATGACTACATCTTCCACCTCGTAGTTGTGGGCGCATTTCTTCTGGGCATCAGTGAGATCCTTAACAACCAATTGAGTCGCTGCAACCTTCTCTCCCAGCTCCCCCCGAGCCCGCAATCCCGATCTAATTCCCGCCGAGATCTCCTCTCGATCTTTGTTGATTTTTGCAATCACCAGCGTGTTCATCCGGTCCTCTGGGGACAAGGCCAGAAAGTCCTTAACAATTTTCTGGTAGAGGAAATTTCGGGAATTGTGATACTGGATCATCCCGTGATGTTCTAACGTCTTGATCGACAGTTCAATCTCGCCTCGAGCCGCCATATTCACAGCGATCTTCAAACCCGGATGCTTGTGTCGTTTGGAGATTTCCAGATAAGCCGTCTTCATCCCGGCCTGCTGAAGAGACTTGAAAAGGTTGCCCGGTTTGGCTGAAGAGAGTTGACGGCTATCCCCCACAAACACGACTCGAGCATTGGTCATGACGGCTTGGTGAACAAGCTTCTGCCCCGCATCAGCGGAAAGCAACCCAGCCTGTTCTACAATCCACAGTTGCTGTTGCAATCTTTCTTTGTGCTCGTGGCGAATTAAATGAGCTACAGTCTGCCCTTGAATTCCCAGCTCGTCAGAGAGAACCTTTGCAGACTTTGCCGTTGACGCGAAGAGCCGCACACAATAGCCGGCATTGGTTGCTATCTTCGATGCTTGCTGGAGAGCCACATTTTTACGCTCTCCAGAAACACCCTGCCAAGCAACAAACCGATCGGTTGAAGTGGTGGCCAGCTTTACAGCCTCTAACTGGCCTTCAGTCCACTGCCAATGAGGGTTTTGCTGTTGCAGATCTTTAGCGAAGTCCTTCAGATGTAACTCGACAATTTCTGAAGATGATATCGGAGACAGATGCCCCTGTTGTTCCTGCACCGTGCAAGTCGTATCTAACTCTCGCTGTGCGGCATCGTCCGTAGTAAGCGACTGACCGAAGCGAATCAATCCCGGTGCCCGGTCTATGGCTGATTCAATCTCATCGATATTGAATCCTCCTAACTCTGACAAAACAAACTTCATAATCTGTTCCGGCTGGAAGTTTGCAGATTGCTCGACTGCATTGTCGATCCCTGCAGCTACCGCTTCATCGATAGTCTTGAAAATGCTGTGGGGTTTGTCATAGGCGATCGATCGTTGTTTGGCTTTACGTCCCAACAACGGATATGTAGCGTTGCAACGAAGCTCACCTTCTCTACCCGGATAAATGTCTAGAGCCTCTATTCCAAGCCGTTGTTGTCCTCGCTCTCTATCAATCGATCTTTTAACTTTTCCGCAAACGAGTTCCCCCGATTGCTGTCGGTTGTGTACTTGTTCTGAATGGAGTTCAACTGTTGACCCATGCATCCCAGTCTCAAGGGCACTGGTTTGTTGGAGGGGTCGATTTGTGACTGAAATTTGCTTGTCTGTTGGCTCCTGTTGAAATGGTTTGTTGCCCAATGCCGCCTTTTGCTGACTGTTCGGTTGAGGTAGGCGTAAACCTATCGATTCAGCTTCTTTCGCCCAATAGGCCAATAGTTCTCGTCGGCTAACTTCAGCATTTGTCTGGCGCACTTGGCCACAGGCGGCTTGTTTTTCCTGCCAAGTATTGAATTGCTTGATAAGAGGTCGAATCTCCTTTGTGCGCTTGCTGAAATAGTCCAAATGCTCCTGTTCGAATCCTGCAATCTCAAAAGTGTTGTTACCGTTGCGATGGATTTGATAACCCAACTCCATCGCTTCACGAGCTAGCTCGTTTTGATAGATGGTGCCGAGTAAGAGTTTGTTCTCGAAGATAGCGTCGCTTTTGAGGGAGTACCATTTCCCCTCGGATGTCTGAGTCATGTTTAAAAGCAGACATCGGGTATACAACTGTGGATCTAATAGGCGGCTAGTTTCGTGTTTGAATTTGGCTACCACCAGATTGCCAGTCTTGACCTTAAGTTGCTTGCCCTGCTGACGCATCCGGGTCATGGCATAGTGTTTTTCGATGTAGTCAATTGCTTTTGAGATGGCTTTACTATGGGCTTGTTCGAGCTGTTTATCTCCCCCAATTTGGGTTAGCAAGCTGACTGACTTGGGAGCACTAAACGCTAAGTCGAGAGCTCCTCGTACTTTGTAGTTAGCATGGGTGGGGCGACGATGACGGAACTTTGTTTTATCGGGTAAGCGCCCATGCATGAGCAGACTGAACACGTCGTCGTTCACGGTTCCGCTTAAGCCAAGCTTTTCAGCTCCTTTGCCTTGCCATTGACTTTGAGCTTCGCTACTTTCTTGGCTGTGGTGTGTGCCTTCCTCGGAGTAGGAAAAAAAGACTTTCGCTCCTGGAGCGA
>JBCCWF010000597.1:0-3897 GCA_039194035.1 Cyanobacteria bacterium P01_E01_bin.6
CCGCCAAGCACAGAGACATTTACGGTGAATCTCTACGTTGACCCGACATGGTAAGTACCTGGATATCATTAAAACCAAAATGCAAATCCTGTGCCGCCCGCGCAGCGGGCGGCACAGGATTTGCAAGGTTACGTTTAATTATGGCTAGCTACTTAAGAATTGAGGACATGAGCCAACCTACAGATTTGCATGGATCTCTCGGTATTGTGTGACTGACAAATGAGACTGATTGATGCGTGAGATGACGTTTGCTGTTCAGACCATAGAATGCTTCTCTAGATGCCGACCAGGTTTTTCAGCCATTCATCGTCATTCTGTCGAGGATGGCGTGATTAGAGGTTGAGTCCCTTTCTATTTGCTCATGTGTGACGTTGCGATTAACTCTGTGTCCCATTCTTTAGCTGACTTTCCTCATCAGGCGGCGATCGCCCTAGGGAGTAATCTAGGTCATTCCCAAGCAATCTTAGATGGTGCTCTGCAAGCCCTTCGAGAGACTCCACATGTTTGTCTCGATGCGTATTCACGCTACTACAGAACGGCAGCTGTGGGGCCACCTCAGCCTGATTACCTGAATGCTTGCGCCGTCATGAGGACTGATTTATCCCCTCGTGCTCTACTGCATACTCTGTTGGATATTGAGACGCTGTTTGGACGAGAACGCCGAGAGCGGTGGGGACCTCGCACCCTGGATCTAGATTTATTATTGTTTGATAATTGCGTTGTGGCAGAGCCGGGGTTGACTATCCCGCATCCTCGCATGGGGGAAAGAGCATTTGTGCTCGTGCCTCTCTGTGATGTTGCTTCAGATTGGATTCATCCGACATCACAACGGGCGATCGCCCGTTTGATCGAACGAGTGGATTGTTCAGGCGTCACCCCTGTTTCAGCACTGATGCCACAGCATAAGGAATCTAATTCCATCACTCACTAGGGAACTACCATTGCTCCAACCTAAGATGTCAGCCATAAGCCAATAGATGATTAAGAGTGAGTCGAACGACCTTAGCTCAGTTAAGGTGTGCCCAGGAATTAAAAGTTAGTTTAGGGATCTGCAAATAAAGCCCCTTATTTGCCACAAGAAAATTATTTGCCACAAAATAACACCTTATCTAACTGACTTTTTATTTGAAGGGAAGTAGTCTAACAAGTAATTACGTCTAGGTACTTCACACGTGCGTCTTTATACAGGTCTTGCATGAACTTTAGATCTGAAATTTTCGTACTCTAGGGTTCCGTTAGGCTGAATAGCTGTTTCACGGAGGTTGAATACAACAAGAGGTTTTAAGTCTTATCGCAAGCAATCATTTCTCAGGCAACCATTTCAGCTAGCATTGAAACTCTACATCTAAAAGCTTTTTCCGCAAGGCTTTCCTATTGTCCTTCGACTCAGGCATCCCAACAATCCAGTTGAGTTTTTCCTGGCTTACGTTATGAGCCTTTTGGGGAACTACAACGGTTTAAAGTTCGTCGAGTCTATATCTTAGAGATTCACTAATCTAAGCTGCTGAATTAGCCCCCCAATAGCTGCATCCAATCAATAGACTGAGAGAAACATACAAACAGTAGAATACAAAGAGGCTAGATGCCTCTCTGTATTTGCATAATCCCATAAGGTGCATCCTTCGTATTGATATGTCTTGGCAGCCAGAACCAGCAATTGTTCTTCAACAAAAGCTCCTGTACCAGGGACGCAAGTTTAGTTACGACGTCAGTCGTCTTCGCTTACCTAATGGTGTTGAAGGAGATTGGGAATGCATTCATCATCCTGGAGGAGCTTTGGCAATTCCAGTCACCCCTGATGGAAAACTTGTCCTTGTTCGTCAATATCGATTTGCGGCGCAGGGACGGTTGCTGGAATTTCCAGCTGGGACTGTCGAAATTAATGAAGATCCTGCCCTCACCATTAAGCGGGAAATTGAAGAGGAAACCGGCTACCGTGCCCATCGATGGGAAAGTCTTGGACAGTTCTTTCTAGCCCCTGGCTATTCTGATGAAATCATCTATGCGTTCTTGGCAGAGGATCTGGAAAAACTTGATGTTCCGCCAGCGCAAGACGACGATGAAGACATCGAAGTCGTTCACATGACTGTCCAGGAACTAGAACAGGCCATCTTGGATGGAGAGGCTGTTGACGCCAAATCTATTGCAAGCCTGGTTCTCGCTCGCCCCTTTCTTCAGAAGAACCTCTGAATAGAACAAGACTCTGATTGGGGTTGTTGAGCCCCTTCATGTCACCCAATCAAGTCGTCAATCACAAATGACTACGCTACACATACCGAAAGATAACGATTTTGCCTCCTTCTAGAGGCTGAGTATGGGTTCGACCATGTGTCTTCCTATGATAGTTACCTATTCGGCACCTACTCCATATCCTAAAAAGCAGACAACGTGGAAAAGCGTCTGTTGTACAAAAAATTTTAGTGACAAGCTTGATATGTCTGATTTGATCCTTTTTTGGCATCGGCGCGATTTACGAATTTCTGACAATATTGGGTTAGCCGCCGCGCGCCAACGCAGCGCTAAGGTTGTCGGTGTGTTTTGCTTAGATCCCAATATCCTTGATGCTGATAATGTTGCGCCTGCACGAGTTGTCTTTATGCTCAAGAGCATCCAATGCCTAGAGGAAAGCTACGCTCGGGTAGGAGGCACCTTCCTGATCATTAAGGGAACGCCAGAAAAGAGAATTCCTGCTTTGGCGGATGCCTTGTCAGCTCAGGCTGTGTATTGGAATCGGGATGTAGAGCCATACTCAAAAAAACGAGATGAGGCGGTGCAAGAGGCTCTCAACCAACAGGGCATTCAAGTCCATACCAGTTGGGATCAGTTGCTATATGCTCCTGGGCAAGTACTGACTGGTGCAGGGGCTCCTTACACGGTGTATACTCCCTTTTGGCGCAATTGGAATCGGAAGGCGAAGGATTTGCCTGCGGATACCCTATACGACGCACAAGGGCTGAATACCCATGAAGAATCTGATGCGAAAGAAGCAGGAAGTATTGCGTTGCCCTCGGCCAGTGATTTTGGGTTTCGTTGGGATAACCCACTGCCACTAGAGCCTGGGGAAAAGGCTGCCCAAGAGCAGTTGGAAGCATTTTGTGATGGCGATCGCCATCTACTGGAATATGATGATCAGCGCAACTTTCCATCTGTTCCTGGAACATCCATGCTGAGTGCTGCGTTCAAGTTTGGGACCATCGGCATCCGTACGGTGTGGCAAATGGTATCTGAGGCGTTGAGTCGTAGCCGCAGCGACGATACAGATCGCAATATTCAAACGTGGCAGCAAGAGTTGGCTTGGCGCGAGTTTTATCAACACGCCATGTATTTCTTCCCGTCCCTTGCTGAGGGGCCATATCGTGCCCCTTTCAAAGACTTCCCTTGGGATAATAATGAGGATTTGTTTGAAGCCTGGTGCACTGGACGGACAGGTTACCCCATTGTGGATGCAGCCATGCGGCAGCTGAATGAAACGGGCTGGATGCACAATCGCTGTCGAATGATTGTGGCTAGTTTCCTGACGAAAGACTTGATCATCGATTGGCGTTGGGGTGAGAAGTATTTTATGCAGACATTGGTGGATGGTGATTTATCGGCCAATAATGGCGGGTGGCAGTGGAGTGCCTCTAGCGGCATGGATCCAAAGCCACTGAGGATTTTCAACCCTGCTAGTCAATCTCAGAAGTTTGATCGAGATGCAGACTATATTCGGCAGTGGCTTCCCGAGATTCGTAGTCTGGATACAGGGATGTTGGTCACGGGAGCCATCCCCGAGGATGAGTGCGATCGCTATGGCTACCCAACGCCTGTTGTGAATCACAAACAGCAGCAGGCCGTATTCAAGCAGCTCTACAAACAGCAAAAAGAACATGCCTGAAATTATTCAGTGAAAGGACTTGC
>JBCCWF010000598.1:0-3879 GCA_039194035.1 Cyanobacteria bacterium P01_E01_bin.6
CTGTAAACAGGTGTGATCGATCTGTACCTTCCACACCTCCGGCATAATAGAAGTTGACTGATTTGGCGGATAAATCACCATGACTGCTTCAATAACTGTGCCTTCTCTGAAATCCATCGCTCAACAAACACGGCAGGCCGCTCGACACTTGGCAGTGTTATCAACAGAGGAAAAAAATGCTGCCCTTGAGGCGATCGCCCAGTCACTCGAAGCTCATGCAGAGGAGATTATAGCGGCGAATGAAGCGGATTGTCAGGCGGCGCTGGAGGACGGATTGGCAACGCCACTGTATGGCAGATTGAAGCTGAACGACGCAAAACTCAGTGGGGCGATCGCCGGGGTGCGCAGCGTGGCCACGTTATCGGATCCGGTGGGCCATGTGCAGATTCATCGAGAGCTTGATGATGGATTAGTGCTTAAACGCATGAGCTGTCCGTTGGGTGTGTTGGGTGTGATTTTTGAGTCGCGGCCTGATGCGGTCATGCAAATTGCCTCGCTCGCAATCAAGTCTGGCAATGGAGTCATTTTGAAGGGGGGGCGAGAGGCCGTTCGGTCTTGCGAAGCCCTGGTCAAAGCGATTCATGCGGGCCTCGCTCAATCAACAGTCAGCCCAGATGTGGTGCAGTTATTGACCACCCGCGAAGAAACGCGAGCACTCCTACAGCTAGAAGGCGAGGTCGATCTGATTATTCCACGGGGGTCTAATTCCTTTGTGCGATTCGTTCAAGACAACACCCGAATTCCTGTGCTGGGTCATGCCGACGGAATCTGTCATGTATATATAGACAAAATGGCGGATGCAGACAAGGCCGTGGCGATCGCCGTTGATTCAAAAACAGACTATCCCTCATCCTGCAATGCCATTGAAACGCTGCTCATTCACCAAGACTGTGCTGCACACCTGTTGCCAGACCTCGCCAGTCACCTCCAGGCTCAGCATGTGGAACTTCGGGGGGATGCACGTACACAGCAGTTCCTCGATATTGAAGCGGCCACGGACATCGATTGGATCACAGAATATAGCGATCTTATTCTGTCGATTAAAGTGGTGGACTCGATGGAAGAGGCGATCGCCCACATCAACACGTACGGTTCACGTCATACGGAAGCGATTGTGACTGAAGATGCGGGCGTTGCCCAAACCTTTATCGATCAGGTGGATGCGGCTGGTGTTTTCCACAACTGCTCGACCCGATTTGCCGATGGATTCCGCTATGGGTTTGGAGCAGAAGTGGGTATCAGTACCCAGAAGATGCCGCCCCGTGGCCCTGTGGGCCTCGAAGGGTTGGTAACTTACAAATATCAAGTAGTGGGTGCAGGTCACGTTGCATCGGTCTATTCAGGCACTGGCGCAAAAGCTTTTACCCATAAAGATTGTGCTCAATAACCTGATTAAGGTATGTGACAACACCCATAGGGGCAACCAGCGTTTGCCCCTACCTGAAACCATTATGATTTGTCACCATCAATGATAGATTTCAGTCCTTCGACCGTGCCAGGGATGCTGCGCGGATCCATAAACATGACTTTGCTACTTGGACTCACACCAATGTCAGCGCCCATCTCAATATATTGCTGCGCCATCAGAAACTGGAGCGCCTCGTGGGCTTGAGGATCACTGCGAAGAGTTTCTGCAATAATCCGCAGAGATTCTGATGTTGCTTGAGCTTTGAGCACTTCCTCTTGTCTTTCAGCCTGTGCTTTGAGAACGATAGCTTGTTGCTGCGCTTCAGCTTCTAGCACAACGGCTGTTTTCTGAGCTTCAGCTTCTAACACTTGTGATTCTGCTTGGCCTTTGGCGGAATTGATAGCCGCTTCTCGTTCACCTTCAGACGTTAAAATCACAGCCCGTCTCCGACGCTCGGCAGCCATCTGAAGCTCCATCGAGTCCTGCACTTCTTTAGATGGAATAATGTCTCGCAATTCTACTCGTGTGACCTTGACACCCCACGGGTCGGTGGAGATATCCAGTTCCTTGAGCAGTAGTTCGTTAATGTCAGCCCTTGCTGTAAATGTTTCGTCTAGCTCAAGTTGACCCATCTCTGCTCGAATCTGAGTCAAGACTAAATTCACCATTGCATCGCGAAGATCGGCAACTTTATAGCTGGCTTTTTCCAAATCCATAATGCGCCAATACACCACGGCGTCCACAGAAATAGAAACGTTATCGCGAGTAATACATTTCTGAGGGGGAATGTCGAGCACCTGTTCTCGGATGGTTTGCTCATAGACAACGCTATCCATAAACGGCATGGTGAAGTTAAGACCGGGCGGTAATTTTCGCCCAGAATATTTTCCTAAGCGTTCAACCAGGGCCTGATTTCCTTCACGCACAATTCGCACAGACCCAAATAAAACAGATCCGCCAAAAACAACAAAAAAGAGAAAAGGGACTAACCCACCCATTTCAAACCTCCCTACAATGTAAAAATCCTACGTGTTCGTTTGGAGTGAGCATGATTTGCCCGATCTCCGAAACATTATGTTGGTGATCACAGGTACTTACGACAGTCAAGAATACCCATGACAGCAAACTGGTTTAGCATTGCTCGACGGGATCCGGCATGACGATCAGGGTATTGCCTTTGCGG
The DNA here is from genome assembly GCA_039194035.1 of Cyanobacteria bacterium P01_E01_bin.6. Lineage (GTDB taxonomy): Bacteria > Cyanobacteriota > Cyanobacteriia > CAKZMO01 > CAKZMO01 > JBCCWF01. The sequence continues at coordinate 2,592 of JBCCWF010000598.1, forward strand.
GCAATCACCAAGACTGTTTCTTCAGGGGCGATCGCCATATCACTATCGCCACATCGGGCACGCCAAGACCCTCCTTCATAAAGCACCCGTCCCGCCTGTCCTGGAATAATCTCCGTCAGGGTTTTGGCCTCTTTCGCATATTCAATGGATGAGTCATCTCCCTTTGGAACAAACCGTCGCGACAACATCGTCAATATCACGGAAAGAACCATCCAAAGAGCAATTTGCAGACCCACGCTTGGCATCACCATGGAAACAAACGCTACGATGATGGCGCTCACACCCATCGTGAACTCAACAAATGCCGTCGGTATTGTAAATTCCAAAATGCAGAGGATGATGCCTGCAACTAACCAAATGAGAACCGTTGTGCTAACCGTCATAACGACTTAATTGCCATGTGAATGGAATGGACACAAAAAGATGACACGCATCGTGCATCGTCAAGCTGACGTGAGGGGTTGGAATGATCACAGCAGGCTTCGCTTACCATAACAAGTCTTCACATTCGTCTCGACAAACGACTAGAAACCAGGGAAATCAGATTTTTCACCCTTGTATCCGTTTTGTTCGTGGCGATTTGCAAAAGATAGAGACTGTTCTGTCTCGCCTTGTAGCCATCTCTTCACCTTATAGCCACGTCTTCAGCGAGGGCTGAAATTTGGAAACTGCCTAATGCCATCTTACCGATAGCCCTAATCTAGCTCAGAGCATCACGCATTCATTACAGGATTCAACGTTCTTTAATGGTTTTTCGGATGCCGGAAGTAACTATTTACACGACTTGGCAACGTTTACAGAGGAACCAGCGTTTGGGGCGCGCCCCAAACGCTCATTTTTTCGTTATTCCTGACAACTTCAGGAGCAGAGAGGATTTTGCGCGATGACGTCTTGGCAACGTTGCGGGAACAACTCTATCGTCTATCAGAACCACCGCAAGTCGGAGAGCACCTGGTCGTCTTACACCTGGACTAAGATGCCACCTCCCATAGAGCGGAAGCAATTCAGTAGCCTGATACATCGTCTCAGCCAGTCCACACCTGAATTCCATTCCATTGAACACTTATGGCAAGGGCTCAAGCGACCGCTGAAAACTAAGTGTTTCTGCCGTTAGGTGCACAGGGAAGCCACATTCAAAAGAGACTTGGCGACCTCACGCTAGAGCGAGTGAGGCCAGTCTTTGACTATGATTTAACGTTAGATATTTAACGTTGGACATTTTAGGTAGATGGTCCTAATTAAACGTATCCTTCCAAATCCTGTGCCGCCCGCGCAGCGGGCGGCACAG
>JBCCWF010000599.1:0-3876 GCA_039194035.1 Cyanobacteria bacterium P01_E01_bin.6
AGAAGTTGATGTTCATTTATCAGTGGCTCGGAATCCCCGGATAAATCCAAAGCAAACTGCTGAGGTCACCATTTATGCGAATGGAACAGTTGTTCGTGCTGAAGAAAGTAGCGAAAATCTGTATGCCAGCATTGACCTCGTAGCAAACAAAATTGCTCGCCAATTACGTAAGTACAAGGAGAAGCGTCGAAATCACAAACACATTCCTGCTAAGACAGCAGATTTCGTGGCTCCTGGCGTTGTTGTTGACGATCTAACTGAGCATCGCTCTCCTGAGTTGCCAGACAACGTGGTTCGGTCGAAGTATTTTGCCATGCCGCCAATGAGCGTTCACGAAGCACTTGAACAGCTTGAGTTTGTTGATCATGATTTTTATATGTTCCGAAACGCGGAAACAGGAGAAATCAACGTGATTTATGAACGGAATCACGGCGGATATGGAGTGATTCAACCTCGCAATGGCAATGGTCATGTGAATGGGAAATTGGGGCAGATGGCTCAAAATGATCATTCTCAAAATGGTCATTCATCCCATGCTGCTGACTCTAATTTTGTCCAAGCATAACTCTTAGCATGTTCTCAAAAAGAACTGCAAGCTATATAAATAGCGGGTCAGGGAAAAACCTAGCCCGCTTTTATATAGCTACTTTTAGCTTGTCCATTTACAAACTCTTGAGAGTGACGCTTTTAACCTCGTGCCCATTGGGCACCACTCTTCGTTTCATTTAATTGTTCATAACAGTCAATATATTGTATGAAGCGTATCAATCCTAATACTTAATTCATAGATCGATTGCGATCCCTATCTCTATCTACGTATTGCTCTCGATTTTAGGTTAGGGTGTTGGGGTTGCATTGTCCACGTTGCACTCAGGCTCTCGATTGACATGACTGTCTACGCCTTTGCATTTTTGCGCCGTCCCACCACTGATCTCAATTTACCACTTGGCATTAATACGTCAGTCGAAGTCACGTGTGTTGGAGACGTGGCAGCGATTACTGAGTCTGGTATCGCCATTGATTCGTTGCAAGACAACAACAAGAATCTTATGGAGGCGATTTTGGCTCACGATCGCGTCCTTCGAGCTATTTTTGAACAGACTGCGATCTTGCCATTGCGTTTCGGTACCTGCTTTGTGAATGGCGATCGCCTCGTTGAACATCTTCAGCATCACACCTCAGATTATCTACAATCCTTAGATGATTTGTCTGGGAAAGCAGAGTATATGTTGAAGGTGATTCCCTTAGAGTTGGAAGAAGAACCTATTTCCAATGAAAAGAGGGGAAAAGCTTATCTCTTGGAGAAAAAGAAACAGTACCAAGCTCAGTCGTCTTATCAACAAAAACAGCGAGATGAGTTGGATGACTTGCTTCACATGATCAGTCAGGCCTATCACTATGTCTTTGCGAACAGTGAAGATTCAGAGGTTAAAAAAATTAATATTTTGCATAGTCGTCAAGAAGAAGAAACGCTGTTGCAAACGTATCTCCAGTGGCGCGATCGCTACAAGGCTTGGGAGTTACATCTCAGCGAAGCATTACCGCCGTACCACTTTATTTCCGAAATTTAATGTGACGTATGTATCGGTTGTGACGCATTATCAATATCCTTGTTTGCTGCGATAGGTTTGCTGCTGACGTCACAAAGCACTGTGTTCATCCGACTTGGCAAAGTTCGCAGATTTATAACGGAGAAATAAGCGATTGAGGCCCGCTTAGCGGGCCTCAATCGCTTATTTCTCCGTAAACTTTGCCAAGTTATGAGTTCAGCTAATAACAATAGCGTCCTCGCTGGGGAGTTGGGTTTTCACTTGCTTCTCGCAACCCTCCTATCAAGGTTGAGACAAAAACGCAGCGGCGCAACCGACTTGCTCCAGCCACTCTAACGGTGACTCTCCCCAGTTGCCCGTTCACATGTCCTCGAGAGTTAAACTGCACTTCATAAAATCCGTTATCTTGCCGAAGTGTTGTTTCATCTACATCGATTTGGACTCCGTCTGGTAATGGAATCCAGTCTGCATCAAGCGGGAGAGTATTGACCGAGTGAATAGCTAATTGTCCTTGTCCGCCAATGTTTTGGAAGCTTGCCTGCCAGTGAAGATGATGTCTTTTTGCCTCAAACTGAGCTTGTCGCAGGATCTGGTAAATTTGATCTTGAGCTGTGCCGAGGCGACGTTTATCATGGAATTCGACCCATCCTGATGTAACGATTGCTACCAAGATGCCCATAACGGCAATAACGACGAGCAGTTCATACAATGTGAATCCAGTAATGGGCGATCGCCCATTACTGTTACCGAAAAAATATAACGGGCGGTATCTAGCACAGATTCGTCTTTTGCTCGCATTTCTTATTCTCATCATTTTGCACCCCATCGATGCGATGCATCGATTCATCAACGTCAGTTCATATCCCTTGATCCAGCTTCGTCAAAAGAGTGGATTCTGACCATCGAATGATTACGGAATTGCGACGGAACTCAGCAGACGGTCAATAATATCAATGCTTTTCTGTGTTCCTCCCGAAATCAGTCGATGAGTCAACACATAAGGAGCTAAGAACTTTACATCATCAGGAGTTGCATAGTCGCGGTCATCTAAAAATGCTAATGCCTGTGCTGTGCGGTAGAGAGAAACGGTTCCCCTTGGACTAACGCCTAAGGTTACGGCTTCGTCTTGGCGTGTTGCTCTCACTAATGCAAGAATATATTTCTGAAGTAGCGGCTCAATACGAACTTCGCTGCAATGTTTTCGTAACATACAGACTTCGTCTAGAGAGATGCAGGGATGTAATGCTTCAGGAGCGATTCGATCGTGGAGACGCTGAAGCATTTGGAGTTCTTCGTCTTCGGTGGGATATCCCAAGCTGAGGGATAACGCAAATCGATCCATTTGAGCTTCTGGCAACATAAACGTTCCCTGATATTCCACAGGGTTTTGGGTTGCTACCACAAAAAATGGATCCGGCACCATTCTAGATATTCCATCCGTGGTGACTTGTTTTTCTTCCATTACTTCCAACAAGGCTGATTGGGTTCGAGGAGTTGCTCGATTGATTTCATCAGCTAGGAGAATATTAGCGAAGACTGGCCCTGCTAGAAATTCAAACTCGCCTGATTGGGGATTCCAGATATTTGTTCCGGTGACATCGGTTGGCAATAAGTCTGGTGTACATTGCACTCGCTTAAACTCACCGTCAATGGAGCGTGCGAGGGACTTTGCTAATAACGTTTTTCCAACGCCGGGGACATCTTCAAGCAGCACATGTCCCCCAGAAAAGAGTGCTGTGAGAACAAGGCGAATGGCTTTATCTTTGCCAACGATAGTTTGGCTGAGGTTTTTCTTGAGGCGTTCAATGCTGTCGCGCATAGTGAATTTTATGAGATAAGAACGGCATAAGGAGATGGTGTGATCAAACGGTCGATGACTTAAGCAAGAATAAAGCACAACGGTTTTGTTCTTGCTCATGCTTCACATCAAGACTATGTTGAAAACTAGCGTTTTCTCTGAGGGAAAATCCCTGTTCTCAAACTATAGCTACCGTCAATAGTCTTCAGACCATTTGGGATAAGCACGTCGTAACCACACCAAGCGATTCATGTGTAACTGACGTAATAACAGCACCCCTGAAATCTACCTATAGCCTTATATAGCTCTATGATGACAGCGTAAATCAGGAAAATATTACGTAATCACACGGGAGTCTTATTCGCAGCGCGACCCATAATTTTTTAATGGTGACGTTGCACTAAGTAGATAGGTATCAATAAACACGACTTGGCAAAGTTCTCGAAGTTTTTTTGTTTTAAGAAGAAAAAAGAGACTTAGGCAGGCATCATGACCTCCACAACTTGTTCAACAGATTGCCCTTGAGCA
>JBCCWF010000600.1:0-3874 GCA_039194035.1 Cyanobacteria bacterium P01_E01_bin.6
AGGCGAGATTGTTCAAACTGGTGGCCACATCTGGATGGCGACCGCCCAGCAACGCCCGTCTCATCTCCAACGCTTGCTGATAGTAGGGTTCGGCCGCCTCATAGCGCCCTTGCGATTGGTATAACAAGGCGAGATTGTTCAAACTGGTGGCCACATCTGGATGGCGACCGCCCAGCAACGCCCGCCTCATCTCCAACGCTTGCTGATAAAAGGGTTCGGCCGCCTCATAGCGCCCTTGCAATTGGTATAACAAGGCGAGATTGTTCAAACTGGTGGCCACATCCGGATGGCGATCGCCCAGCAACGCTCGACTCATCTCCAACGCTTGCTGATAGTAGGATTCGGCCGCCTCATAGCGCCCTTGCAATTGGTATAATAAGGCGAGATTGTTCAAACTGTTGGCCACAGCGAGTTGGCGTTCACGCAGTGTCTCCAAAGGAGAATCGCCCAGCAACGCCCGCCTTATCTCCAACGACGCTTCAAAAATCTCAGAGGAGAGGGCATATTGACCGCGCTTTTCCAGGTAATAGCCCAATTGATTGAGCAATCGTCCCCCGATTTCAGTCCAGACCTTTTCCGGCGTCATCCAGGGTCTCAGATGCAGTCCGTGGGGCAGCAAGCGGTCACACCATATCCAGTTGTCGAGTTGGTCGCTATCTGGAAAGGCGTGACAGATTCCGTTCACGGCCCGGGTTGCCCACTCCAACCCGTTGTCTGCGAGTTGGCCGCGGATGACCTCTTGCACCATCCGGTGAATGCTGTAGCGATAGTCATCCGCTTCCCACTGAATCAGAGAATATTGGCTTAAGGGGGCCAGCAGCTCACCCATTAGAAACACGACGGTATGCCAGTCATTTGTGCTGAGTGCGGTCTCTAGGTTCTCGCCAAAGTGTTGTCGACCTCTCCACAACAGCTCATAGGGAATATCGTCTGGAGCCAACACCGCACTCAGCTGCAATAGCTCTGCCGACCCAGGGCTTGCCTCGACTACCGCATCAAAATTAATTTGCCATGTCATCCGCACGGAGCTTGGGTACTTCCCTGTCTTGGCCTTTTCCTTCTCTAACAACCTTAGTCGCAACGTTTCATACTGCTGTGCATACATCAGAAAGGAACACTTGCGCCGCACCATGTAGGCAGCAGCTTGCTCCAATGCCAACGGCAAATCACCCAGCTTTTCGGCAACCTGTTCAGCATGGGTTCGCTCGGTGTCCGTATTACGACGTTGCGTCCGTTGCAGCAAAAAGTCGACCGACGCTTCTCGTGTCCAGGTTCCCAAGGGTAAGGGATCTGCTACGTTCACCCCGTCCAGCACCGACTGCCGCGAGGTGATCAGCACCCGTCCCTTAGATTGATTGGGCAAATAGTCGGGCAACGCTGCCAACACCTCATCGCTATCGGCGTTGTCAACCACGAGCAACCAGTGAGGATGGGTATTCAGCCATTGCAGCGCCGCCTGAATCTGCTGATCCAGTTCCAGATTCGGGTCAGCCACCGTGCCCACGTGCCGAGCCACGGCTCCCAGATCCGTTCGCAGGTTCACCAGCGTATCGGCTCGCAGCCAAAATACCCAGTCATAGGCCACCTCAACGTATCGATAGGCATATTCCACAGCGGTTTGGGTTTTGCCAATGCCCCCCAGCCCAGAGATGCCCTGGGTCTGGTTAATCACCGCATTGCCTGATTGCAACCGCTCATGGAGTTGCAGCAGCACCTCGTCTCGCCCCGTGAAATACACATTCTGCAGAAACGGCACATGAAACCGCTGCCCAGTCCCTTGAGCCTGGTGCTGCTCTCTAACATGGGCGTTAGCGGCAGCCCATTGCCGATCGTGCTGGTGAAAGGTCTGGTTTTGCGACCGCAAGTCTGGAAACGCCTGCCAGATTTCCCCAACGGGAACGGCCACGCCGCCTAAATCCGTGGCTGCGCCCCGGGTTTTATTGACAACGCCACACACCAAGCCCGTTGAGCGATTCAGCAGCGCAGAGCCACTGTGTCCCGGCTGAATCTGCATCCCCCGAAACTTGCTCAAGGGTCCCCGTTCATCAGCGGTTTCCCCTTCATAGACGCCTCCCGTTGTGGGTGCTCCGGTCTGAAAGTCGCTCGGAAACCCATACACATAGAGCGCATCATCGGGTTTGTCCCCGTCGCCTAGCTGCACACAGGGCTGGGCGTCTGCATTGGTTGCTGCTGTAGCAGATACCGCTAGCAGCACCACATCAATGTCGCGACTCTCGGGTCGATGAATCTGGGTGACGGTTCCAACCTCTGTCCCATGCTGGAACAGTCGGATCGATTCGACAGGATGTTGCTTCACCACATGGGCGCAGGTCATCACCTGGCCAGGAGCCACAAAAAACCCGGTGCCCCAATCGTTGGGGACGCCTATTTTCACCGTGCAGCGATGGAGTAGGTCGAAGAGGGCGTTGGGCATGGGGGCGATGCGATGTTAGATTTTGGATTTTAGATTTACGATTTGCGATTTTGGATTTGCGATTATATCAATCAGTGTGGGCGACGCAGTTGGCAAAGCATAGCGAGAGCGTTTGCAATACGAATTGCTCAAATGCTTCGTCCCTACTTTTCGGGCTTATTTTCCCATTCCAGGGTAATTTCAAAATTGGCGCTCCCCGACCCACGGACGATCGCCGCCATTAGACTCCCTTCCTCAATGCCAACCTCTAGCCCATACGTCACCGTTGCTTTGTTGGGCTTTGCTCGTTGAATCGATCCGGCGATGACTTCTGCCACTTTTGTCATCCCTTTCAGAACACCCAGAAAGGGCAGCCGCCCTCCCCCGGATACCTCTTGTAATCCACCGCTACCAGTGGCAACTACATCCATCTGCACAATCACGCCATCGCCCAAATCTACAGGGATGCGTCGGGTTGTTGGCTCTTGGGGGCTGCCGCCACTGGCAGAAGTGGTTTGCATCATTGCATCCTTCGATTTCAGCGTTTTTGACAGCCTCATTATACGCATCATTTCGTTTTAGAGACCTGATAACAAGCGTCTTGGGCACACTGCAGAAGAGGCAACTCGTTAGCGCGATTTCCGCTGCAAACCTGACATGCGATCAAAGCGATGTTACGCTTAGTAGCGTCTCAATTGCCGAATTCCTTTACTTAACCTCATTTCATTGCTCTGGAGCAAGCTATGCTGCGATCTCTCATCTGGACCGATTATCGCCTTGCGGTGTTGTTTACCGTGCTGATTCCATTGCTGCTATCAGTATGGTGTTTTGTCCAGAGAGCCGATGCAGTCCAGCGATTATGTGCAATTTATTGGCGGGTGTCGAGTTTATTGGCAATTACGGTCTACCTCATGATTGGGGGGTTTCCGTTTAGTTTCATGACTGCTTTTTTGGCTCGACTTCTTATTCCTATCAGTCTCTGGTTCTGGGTCGATCTGAATGAAGAGTTGGATGATATGACGAACACTCCCCTGAAACTGAGCTTCACGGCGTGGCGCTGGGCGGTGAGTGTCTACAGTGCTCTCGGGGCGATCGCCATGCTTCCCTTTGTTAAATGCGCCTTTTCTCCAGGTGAGTTTGGTAACCCGATGTGCCAACTCTGGACAGAGGCTCCTCTCATGTATCGAGAATATTTCCACGCTAATTTGAGGCCTGAATTTTTGGGGTTTGCCCTAGGCATTCCGGCTCTTATTATTTATCTTCTTTGTTTGGCATACTTTGTATTTGTTCGACTCGGCAAACAAGGCCGAAGCGCCATTCAACAATAGCCTCCGTTTGAAAACAAAAACCAGACAAAAGGAGTGGTGAAAAAAATGTAAAAACAAAGATTGACCCAAACGTTTGTGTGGGGTTAAAGCAAAAACTCAGGAATCAGAGGAACGCTAAAAATGTCAAACATTG
>JBCCWF010000601.1:0-3864 GCA_039194035.1 Cyanobacteria bacterium P01_E01_bin.6
AGCCGATGGTGTGCGCATGCTCAGAATAGCAGTCAATCCAGGATGTGACGTCGTCACAGATCTAGGGGAAAATATGTACTTATCAATGCCAGTGATAAAAATAGTTTGAGCTAATCAGTCATGCCATTGTTTGCTAACCAACCTGATACGAACCAACCTGAGGGGGGTACCTGTGACGCTTTGGATAGATACAGTTGATTCACCACTTGGAATAATCTGCATTGTGACAAGCGCAGATGCTGTCCTCGCCATTGATTTTGATGACTGTCGCAATCGCATGTTGACGTTATTAGGTGCTCGTTTTGACGTGACAACCTTTAGGTCTAAGAAGAATCCGCTTGGCGTCACAGCCCAACTCAAAACATATCTCGAAGGTCAGCTAGATGCCTTAAATGATATTCCAGTTGATCCTGGTGGTACTCCCTTTCAACAAGAAGTTTGGACTGCGTTGACTACAATTCCCATCGGCACCGTCACGTCCTACGGAAACTTAGCCAAAACGCTCAATAAACCTGGGGGATCCCGTGCAGTGGGACTTGCCAATTCAAAGAACCCCATCTCTATCGTGATTCCCTGCCACCGTGTCATTGGGGCGAATGGCCAGCTCACAGGTTATGCAGGCGGTGTAGACCGAAAGCGTTGGCTCTTGAACCATGAAGGAGCTGAACTTGTGTCATCGTCTGCCCATCAGATAGCGTTGCCACTGTAAGAAAACACGAGTGACGTACATATTTGAGGTCCATGGCAGAGCCTCCTCAACCGATTGCAAGATGGCTCCATGGTTTACCCTCCAATGCATTGAAGCGAAGCACTGGAGCTATCGTCGCTTTTGTTTCGTTGGGTTTATGTGTTTCTAACATTGTTAATTACCTGGACGAAATTAAAACCAAAACCCCAAATCCTGTGCCGCCCGCTGCGTGGGCGGCACAGGATTTGGAAGAATACGTTTAATGATGGCTATCTACTTATCTTAAAACCCGAGAATCTCACAGGAATATTCTCAGGAGGTTCTATCTGCTAGGAGGCTTTTGGAGCTGATTTATTGAGGGTGCGGAGCCAGAAGCCGCCGCCAACGGCGATCGCCAACGCAATCCACCCAGTCAGAGACTGAAGCAACAGAAATCCACCAACGGCAAACATTGCCCCAAATAATAGACAAAGCGCCGCTAGAATCTGCTGAATCGGCACCATTAATTCGGGGTCAGCCAAGCTGCTTAGCGGTTCCCCAGCCTGGCGACGTTGTGGATTCCAGCCGGGGCCAATGGGCCGCACTCGCTGATAAAACGCATTTAATGTTTCCTCTGTTTCAGGGGGCGTCAGCACCATCACCGTGACCCAGATAATGGTCGTAATCAACGCTGTGAAAAGCAGGCGTTGCCCAAAGTTGCTGATAGTAAACACCGGAATGACGCTTGTAAATAAGCCAATGACGAATCCGGCTAACATCGACGACAGCTCAGCTGGCGCATTGATGCGCCACCAAAACCATCGCAAAATCAACACCAATCCTGGGCCAGTTCCGATGGCAATAACGAGGCGAAAGACATCGGTCACGTTTTCTGAAAATAGAGCCGCTGCTGCCCCAACAATCGTCACAAAGACAGAGGCCGCACGTCCGGCAGAAACAAGTTCTGCTTGGGAGGCATTGGGACGAATAAAGCGACCATAAAGATCATTCGTGAGATAGGAGGCACCCCAATTAATCAGGGTCGAAACGGTGCTCATAAAGGCGGCAACCAGAGATGCGACGACAATGCCCAACACGATCGGGGGCAAAAAATCGAGCATCAACATGGGATAGCCTAACTCCCGATCCTCCAGATTGGGGTACACCACCAAGGCTGCTAGCGCGACCACAATCCAAGGCCACGTTCGCACCACATAATGCAAAACATTGAAAAACCAGGCTGCTTTTTCGGCTTCCTGTTCGTCTTTTGCCGCGACTAGGCGCTGAATAAATTCGCCTCCCCCATCGCTGCGTCGGAAGGCCCACCATTGCAAAAACACATAGGCAAAGAAACTACTGGCCGTAATCCCTGCGGCTTCGCTCCAGGCAATCCATCCCGATTCCTGCCCCACCGTAAACGGAACAAACGATAACACATCCTGGGAGGTGACGGTTTGAACCTGCGCCACCAGTTCGCCCATGCCACCCACATGATTGACTGCGGCGATCGCCACAATTATGGCCCCAATCAGTGCTAAGAAGAACTGAAAGAAATCGGTTGCCACCACGCCCCACAAACCTGAGAATCCGGCATAGAGTAGCACTAAAACACTAACTCCAATGACGCTCCAGAGCTTTAGTGCAGGGCCTGGTTCAATGCCCAAACTTTGCCATAGCTGGAGGGCATCCACCACCTTGACCATGGCCAACATGGCATAGCCAATACCGATGCAGTTAATGGGAACGGCAAACAAAAAAGCTTTCACACCACGCAACACGGCGGCCATTGAGCCGCCATAGCGAATTTCGGTCAGCTCCGCATCCGTCACCACCTCCGAGCGTCGCCACAGCCGTGCAAAGAGATAGATCATGATGATGTGGGCAATGCCAAAGCTCCACCACTCCCAGTTGCCCGCAATGCCTCGTGTTCCAACAACCCCGGCAATATAAAGCGGCGTGTCAATGGAGAAAGTCGTCGCGGCCATGCTCGTTCCGGCCAACCACCAGGGGAGCGATCGCCCAGACACAAAAAAGTCCACCAGACTCCCAGATGCCCTACGAGACAAATAGATGCCGAGGGCAAGTGTCGCAATCAGGTATGCCAGGACAATGAACCAATCAATTGCTTGCATGAGCCGTTCCAGAGATGTCGTCGTCATCATCTCACAACGACAGACCACACATCAGGTATTGCCTTGATGCCCCATAAAATAAGGCTCTAATGGCTAGGTGTCTTCCTTCTATCCTCGGGGCATTACATTCTCGCTTCCATTGCACAGCAACACCATGACATCGATAGAATAGTGATGTTCTGATCCACATCTAGGCATCAATTTCAGGAATCAAATCGGATCACAGATGAGTAATCGAAATCATACGTCTTCAACTCGGGCATCTTCGCAAAAACCAACAAACGCTTTGGTGGAAGTCCTTCAGACTGTTGCTCTTAGCATTTTCTTAGCCCTCGGAATGCGGATATATGTAGCGGAGGCTCGCTACATCCCGACGGGGTCCATGCAGCCCACATTAGCGATCAACGATCGCCTCATCATTGACAAAGTAAGCTATCGATTTGACTCACCAAATCGAGGAGATATCGTGGTGTTCTCCCCACCTCCGGCTCTCGCAGCACAAAACGTTCGCGATGACTTGATTAAACGAGTTATTGGCTTACCTGGTGATAACGTTCAGGTAACGAATGGTCAGGTTCTCGTCAACAATCAGGTGCTAAACGAAAACTATATTAAGGAAGCAATCAACTACGAATTTGGGCCAGTGACTGTGCCACCCAATCAGTATTTAATGCTTGGAGACAATCGTAATAACAGTTCCGATGGCCATGTTTGGGGATTTGTCCCCCGGGAAAACTTTATTGGTCGTGCGTTGGTTCGCTATTGGCCACCAAATCGCATGGGCGAAATTACGCCAGCCCCGTCCTATGACCCATCATTGGCTCCTGAAAACTGATCGCTTCCAACTGATCGCTTCCAAATTTACATCCGTAGTAGCGCGGCGAGGCTAAAAAAGTGCAATAGCATTCATGCGTTACGGCTTTCGCCTAAAACATCCTGACCTAGAAAAATAGAACGATTGCGTAAAGTTGCCATTAACAGCACCATTCCAAGGCTGTCACGGCAACAGTGACAAAACCTTCGCATTAATTCGCTTTAACGATTAAGCCCTAATTTAGAGATCTG
>JBCCWF010000602.1:0-3811 GCA_039194035.1 Cyanobacteria bacterium P01_E01_bin.6
TAGGTTTGCCAAATGAAGTTACCTGAGTCTTGGGCATTACCTGAAGCCATCAAAAGTCGCTTTGGGCAGAAAAGCTCTGGGAAGCAACGAACCATGGTTGCCGAAGGACATTTATTGCTGGTGTTGCATCGTGTTCCTCGAACGGGCGATCGCACTCGGGCGGCTGTTTTCGCTTGGCGCAAGCCAGATGGAAGTTGGTTGCACAGCGGCGGTAGCAGTGGGTTAAGTCCGCTGATTAAACATTTGAAAGAATACGGTAAAACAGAGGAGAAATTGACAGCAGCCTATGACCAGGCAGCCAGTGCCGATGATTATTTCGATATTCTTGAAAAAATTGCACCGCTTCGTCTGGCCACCAAGAATCTCCACAGCACGCTACAGGCCGCTCGCGACAATATCCCGGATGATAAGGACATCATTGACCTCCGCGATTGGGCTCATGACATCGAACGGACGTTGGACTTGTTGCATGAAAACACCAAGAGCGCCTTGGACTACAAAATTGCCCAACGAACTGAAGAGCAGGCTCAGCTCAGCCTCGCATCGGTAGAAGCCGGACATCGCCTTAACGTGCTTGCGGCCATCTTCTTTCCCCTGACGGCTATCTCTTGCCTGTTTGGGATGAATGTCGTTAGTGGATTAGAAGACAATTCGAACATTACCTTTTGGACGATTACGCTGATATCCGTTGTCATTGGGTTATGGGTACGTCGCTGGGTTTTAAACGGAACCTGGAAATAAGTGCCTGAACGTAATTAAAACCAAAACCCCAAATCCTGTGCCGCCCGCTGCGCGGGCGGCACAGGATTTGGAAGAATACGTTTAATGATGGCCATCTACTTAACACGTCATCGCGTTGACATCACCGAAAGATGAAGCTGTCCACGGGCTTCTTGAATTTCATAGTCTAAAATACGGCGCTGATTATTTTTGAACCAGGTCAATTTGCGCTCAATTAAATCATCAAGGATTTCAGAGGTGTCTCTCCGAAACTCAGTTCTTGCTTCTTCAGATAATTGACTGTCCAAATCCTCGCACATGATAGTTAAGAATGCGTTCTTCTCTTTTTTGCGTTTTTTAGCTGGCATGAGCGCTAAATTCCACGCGATGATGGCGATACCTAAAAGCTGCTTTTGTTGATCGCTACTCTCAACGTATTCAAGGTACGGGGCAGCGAAGCCTTCAAGAATCCCAGACATTTTGACCTCACCTTCTGGGTTCGTCACAATCTTGTTATTCTTCAACGGCCCATCTTTTGAACGCGAGGCGAGCACCTCCATTCCTTGCTGCTCCATTGATTTGATACGTTCTTGATGGAGCAAATCGCTAAATCCTTTTGATTTCCTTGCCATAATGATTCCGGTTTAATGCACGACAGTAAGATTTGGAGATTTCGATTACAAAATCCTTAACGTTACAGTTTCACGAGTAGTAAGGCGATCTAGTAGCGAGTCAATTGACGATCATAGGCCAAGAACGATTGCCTACTGGGCATAGTCTTGGATTCTTTAAGCTTTCAATTATGGATTGAAGCATTCTCATAACATCCCTTGGAGGGACAATCATGCAGAGGTTTATGCGGTTCTGTATCGGGTGTATAGTAATCATCCTGGCGGCATGTCAGGCATCTCGCCAAGATGTGGGCGATCGTTCTATTGAAGGCTCCTCAGAAATTCCTGTCTCGTCAGAAGAATCCGCAGAATCCTCTTGGGCCATCTCCCCGATATCAAAGTCTCTCAAGCTTCATTCGAACACCTCTGCTATGACTCCACCTGTATTGTATTTTGACTACGCTTCCGATTTTTCAGAAGGCGTTGCTATTGTCCGCCGCCAGGATCAGTTTCATCTCATTGATACAAGTGGAACCATTGTCCTCGACGTTGATCCAGCTCTGGATGGCGTGTCTCCGTTTTCAAACCACATGTCGCTGGTGAAGGTGCGTGATTTTTACGGCTACATGAATCGAGAGGGGGAGATTATTGTGCCTCCCCAATATCCCAGCGCAACCCCCTTTGCTGAAGGGTTGGCTGCGGTGCGCACAGGCACAAAGTATGGCTATATTAATCCGACTGGTGACCTGGTAATTGAACCCCAATTTGATTTGGCAGCGAGTTTCTCGAGTGGGAAAGCCTCTGCCCGCCTGGACGAAAAATATGGCTACATCAATGCAGACGGCACCTGGGCGATCGCCCCTCAGTATGAAGACAACGGCAAGTTTTCAGAACAGCTGGCAGCGGTGCGGTTGAATCAAAAATGGGGGTATGTGAATGACGCTGGGGATGAAATCATTGCACGAACCTTGGACGGGGCTTTCCCCTTTGCCGAAGGACGTGCGCGGGTACGCATTGGCAGTGATTGGGGATTTATTAACCCGGTGGGAGACCTGATCATTGAACCGACGTTTGCCTTTGCGTCGGATTTTTCTGAAGGCTTGGCTGCGGTGATGGTAGGAACGAAATGGGGCTACATCAACACAGATGGAGAGATGGCGATCGCCCCTCAATTTGACTATGCTGCTGAGTTTTCAGAAGGGTTTGCCGCCGTTCAGGTTGATGGTCAATATGGCTTCATCAGGTCTTCAGGAGAATGGATGGTACAACCTGAGTACAGCAATGTGGGACGGTTTTCAGAAGGGTTTGCTTGGGTACAAGTTGACAATCAACGGAGCTACGTTGGTATTGATGGGGCACTAATCCAACAATCGCCATAGTTCCAACCTGGAGTTCTTATGTTATGCCACTGAATGGCCTTTCCCCTGATTCAAATTATTTTCTACCTCCAGTTGAATAATGTTTGCGATCGACTGAGTATGGCGGTCTAGTATGGCGATCGCCCATATCAGCATTGACTTACTATGAAAGGATGATGCCCTCATCAGAACATTCTCATGGTTAGCACGCCTCCCATTCCACCCATTGTTGCTCATGCTCAGCCTGTCGCCAAACCCATAGGTGAACGACGGGTACTCTTTCGCTATCTCGACTGGCACCGCTATCAAACACTTCGTCAAGTGTTGGGAGAAAATCGTGTTATGCGATTTACCTATGACCAAGGATTATTAGAAGTCACAATGCCCCTAGAAGATCATGAGTTTGCAGTTCGCTTAATCGAACGATTTATTTTGATACTCATCGTCGAACTGGGCATGAAGCTGAAGACAATGGGGTCAACCACCTTGGATAGAGAAGAGTTGGATCGCTCAGCAGAACCTACTACTCCTAATGCCTACTACATTCAAAATCAAGCCCTCGTCGCAGGTCGTAACATTAACCTGGCAAAAGACCCACCCCCCGATCTCGTAGTCGAAGTAGATATCACACATACCGATATTAATAAGCTGCGGTTCTACGCCAGCATGGGCATTTCAGAATTCTGGCGCTACAACGGCGAAACCTGGCGCATTTACTAGCTCTTAGATAACGAATACCTAGAAGTAGAGAGCAGCCCAACATTTCCAACAGTCCCGAAAACAAAACTGCATGAGTTTCTGGCTCAGGCTCGACAGGATGAGGTGGTTGCCGAGATAGCTTTGCGAGAATGGGCGCGTCAGATGACTTGCTCTTAGTGCGATCGCCCATCTCTAACGCCACAAAAGCTCGGAAGACTTATCTTGACAGATACATTCCCAAGAATGTTATTATATTCTTGGGAATGTAGATTAGGAATATAGATTAGGACTTACGCAGCAGCCATGGACAGAGAAGGCTGTTTGAGTTGCTGACAGAGATAGTGGTCGAGCAGCCCATGCTTGAGTTGGTAAATGGTTTGCCCCATCTGCTGGGCCAACTCATTGAGGCGAACCCACACCAGA
>JBCCWF010000603.1:0-3806 GCA_039194035.1 Cyanobacteria bacterium P01_E01_bin.6
GGAAGACTTGGATCTCACTGAGTCTATTGTCACCAAGAAGGATCAATACACCTACACCATCACACACAAAGGCAAGCCTGCTGCCGATGGCTTTGGCAATACTTTCTATGCTGGTGCGGTAACAGCAACCGTCAATCCACCTGAGCATAAGTGTGCGCCTAATTGCCCCTTTGGCTTCGGCTACTTAGCAACGGTATTGGTGCAGGTCTATCCCAGCTTCTAATCGTGATACGTAAATAACCCCTCAAAGCTTTAAAGCGTTGTTTGGGCAGCCTGGCGCCGCGGTTCTGAACATAAGCAAGGGGGTTTTGAGCGATGGTGATGGCATCTACTCTTCAAGTCGATTTCATAGGGACAGGGGTAAAATTTACTCCTGTCCTTATGCTACGTACCTGGCCATCATTAAAAGCAAAACCCCAAATCTTGTGCCGCCCGTTGAGCAGGCGGCACAAGATTTGGGGTTTTGCTTTTAATGATGGCTAAGCTAAAACTCACCTATGTTGCATGTTTTGGTGATTTTTCCCTGCCGGACGCGGGAGACAACCACGCAATTTAAACAACTAACAGCTTAGCGACCTACACATAAAAAAGATACCCAATAGAGGTGCGACGGGCTACGCCCGCCGCACCTCTATTGGTACTTTATTTTCTAGAAAGTCCCTTAGCGACTGATTGAGAAATTTTGACGGCGCTTGCTAGAGAAGATATGGCTGTCGCCATATTGGTGCGGTGGGCTAGATTCTGCGCAACATCACGTTAAACGGGTGGTTCACAGTAAAAAGGAGAGATTCTCCGAAAAAGAAAACTATCTATTGTGATGCTCGATACGTGCATATTTGAACATCGTCAGGGAAAGTATGGATATTGGCCTCATTTTGCTTTATGCCTTGAAACTGCAATGGTACATTATCAACGCAGCAAAGCCATAACCATGTAGCTTCCTTCAGCGTAATTGATGGAACTTCTTCGCAGCGGTGCCAGATGTTTATGCATGGAGTTTTTTGCGCCTTGGTTCCGTTTCAACATGGCATCGATCGTGTCCGAATTGTCACTTTAGCTGAGATTATCCATGCTGTATCAGGATCGATTGAAGAAGTGGGCCATTGTTCGCATGATGGCTGATGCTCAGCCTGTCATCTTAGAACGATTTAGAAGTATTGCTGATGCTGAAGGTTACCTCAAGGTTCTTCGGAAGCAAATGCCTCGTGAGCAACTAATTCTTGTTTTCGATCGCCCTGCCACGGAGGAAATTGCTGTAGATCCTGTCGTGAATGTGGTGCCTGAGACTGATGAAGCAAGTGCAGGCTGAGAAAACGATACTCTCAATGAAACCAAACTAGGTTCTGAACGGTAATTTTCCCTGCGGGAAACCTACCGTTCAGAACCTAGACGAGATTTATTTTGGTTGCGTTGACATGAAGGTTGACTTGTGATCAACGCATTAGAGGCAAAAGCTATGTATTAAGGTCTTGATGGACAACATGTTTCGTTAGGCGAGGTTCCCTGATCCGCTGCATCGATCCACTGATCCAGGCAGGACATTATGGATCCGAACGAACACGTCGGATAGGCAAATTGGCGATGAGTGCTGTTACACGCTGATCGTTTTCTAAGGAGAACTCAGACCCCTCTGGATCAATTTCGACATATCGAGAGACAACTTCTAGGATTTCCTGGCGCATTTTATCGACCATTGCGGGTGACAAATCTGAGCGATCATGGGCCAGCACAAGATGGAGTCGCCGTTTTGCCTCGTCTCTGCTTGACTCAAGCTGGTTACGATTGAAGAGTTTGTCAAGGAGTTCAATGATCATGCGAATGCCGGAAAAACATTAGGCGGAAACTTGATGACGTGGGTGCTAGACAACGCTGTGTTCGATAGGCAGGACAACGTGTCTATCACCACTGTATGCTGCAAATCCTTTAACGACGAGAATTGTTGCGAAACATCCGTCGAATTCGCGTAAAAATGTCGTCATGGGCTGCAGTTAGGTCTAGAAACGGCACTTTTTCACCCTCAATTCTGCGAACGATATTGCTAAAGGCGATACCTGCAAGAGATAGATTCTCTGACAAGATGAGTGGTTCGCCCCTATTCGTAGATACGATGACTTTTTCGTCATCTGGAATAACCCCCAGCAGAGGAATCGCTAGGATTTCTTGGACGTCTTGAACTGACATCATCATATCTTCCTGTACCATGCTTGCTTTGAGCCGATTAACGATCAGGTGTAAGTTCTTGACGCCGTTGGCTTCTAGTAACCCAATGACTCGGTCGGCATCCCGCACTGCAGCAACTTCAGGAGTGGTGACAACAATCGATTCCGTTGCTCCGGCGATCGCATTTTGGAACCCCATTTCGATGCCAGCAGGGCTATCTAACAAAATGTAGTCAAAATTATCGGTCAGCGAATGAACCAGTTCCTTCATCTGGTCAGGGTTCACGGCATCTTTGGTGCGATTTTGAGCGGCAGGCAGTAAAACCAAATTCGGTTGACGCTTATCTTTCACAAGGGCTTGTTCTAGGCGACATTCTCCAGAGATCACCTCAACAGCTGTGTAGACAATTCGGTTTTCAAGACCCAACAAGAGATCAAGATTTCGCAGACCGAAATCGGCATCAATAACGGCAACAGTATGGTCGCGCTGAGCGAGAGCCATTCCTAAATTTGCAGTGCAGGTTGTCTTCCCAACGCCGCCTTTACCTGATGTTATGACAATGACACGACTCATGTAGATCCAAAATGATAAGCAACGATTAACCCAATAACGATATCAGCGAACCTTTATTCTTGGCTATGGTCAATGTGAGTACGTTGATGTTCGATGGTGGTGCTGACGGTGGCAATCGCGATCGCCATGTTGTCTGCATTCGAAACCTGTATCAAGCGACGCAACCGAGTGGACATACCCATCACGTGGCTAGGCGCATGCGCTGAAATTCTGTCGCCTGGGTGATGCAAATGCCATCGTCAGCGAAATAAGCGACTTCTGGATGATATTGCTCAGGAGGTGTTTCGGGCGATCGCGCCAGAGCACCCGCAATGCGAATTTGTGTTGGAGCCATTTTTAACGCCATGATGAGACACCGAGTATTCCCAGAGGCTCCAGCTTGGGCTAAGCCACGCAAGGTTCCCCAAATAATGACATCTCCATCAGCCACGATTGCTCCACCGGGGTTCACATCTCCTTGAAGAATTACTGTTCCTGGATGGCGAATTTCAACCCCTGACCGCACAGTCATATTCAAATAAAGAGGATCAGCCAATGGGGAGGCGCTTTCTTCGATTGATTGATTGAGGCGAGACACGGATGAATGTTGTTCCACTGAATAGCCAGCAGTCACAGCGGCAACTGCCGTTTGGCGGCGACTGGTATAGACTCGCTTGAGCGATAGAGTGGCTTCTGACAAAACATCCGCAACTTCCTGCAATTGTCGTGCATCCAGAAGGCGATCGCGCGCCAAGAGATAGACTGGCGTGTTGTCTTTCCAAAAGCGGTCATTTCCAGTGAGCCGTTGCTTCAGCTGTTGCCAGAGGTCAGTCCAGGTAGGACTGGGAATGTCAGACTCTGTGTCTGGTGGCAAAATCAGCAGCAATCGACCCGCTTCGGTTTTGAACCGAATTTGCTGGTGTCGAAGTCCTTCGCCCTCCGCTTGGGGCATTGAAGACACATTTGTAGGAACCGGTGAATCTGCAGGAGCAGTGGAGTCAGAAGTCATGCGTAGAGAATCAATCAAACCCTATCAATACTCAGTGAAAATATTACGTGCTAGCAACGCTTAGGCCAAATCTAAGTGAATCCAC
>JBCCWF010000604.1:0-3800 GCA_039194035.1 Cyanobacteria bacterium P01_E01_bin.6
CAACCGCGCTAACTTGGGTATGGAAGTCATGCACGAGCGTAATGCTCACAACTTCCCACTCGACTTGGCTGCTGGTGAAGCCGCTCCTGTTGCACTCACGGCTCCTTCTATCAATGGTTAGAAATCAAAAATCTTGATTTGACTACAATCAATCGAAGGGATTTTTGAGCAAACCTTAGTAAACAAATCGGACTCCCCAATATAGGGAGTCCGTTTTGTTTTATGGAAGTTATTTTTCTCATAGAACCTGATACTGAACGCCTTCATTGAGCGTTTGGCAAAACAAATTTTAATTGCATGGAACTTTTCCAGCCATAACGTATTCATACTTCAAGCATGCGTGTTCTCACCTCACAGACTAAGTAGCTAGCCATCATTAAGCATCAACTTCCAAATCCTGTGCCACGCGCGCAGCGGGTGGCACAGGATTTGGGGTTGTGGTTTTAATGACGTCCAGGTACTTATCAATAAACACTATATCCATTGAGAACTTGCAATAGCTATCAGACCATGATCCCCGAAATCTGATATGATTCCGTAGTTAATGTCCCGTTTAAACTTTTTTAAAGGCAAATGAGTCTTTCAAATCCTAAGCAGTGTACGGTTCTGATTGCCCGTACCGGTAAAGCCCCAGTTACGTTATTAGTGAAACCAAAACTGATGGCTCTTGTTGCGCTGGCATCTATCATTACGCCAATCACATTTCTTGGGTCTAAAATTCATTTACTGCGGCAGAAGAATGCAGCGTTGGCACAGGAGAACTATGCACTCTCTGAAACAGCCAATGAAGTGATTCAAGAGCTTGAAGTTTTAGACGACGAAATTACGACTCTACGTGAACGGGCTGGAATCAGCGATCAAGCGAACTCGGATGGAAGTTCCGAGAGGCAAAATTCACGAGGTGGTGTTTCTGTTCCAGTGGATACTGCTGAGCTTCTGGCGATCGCCAAATCAAAAATTCCTCTGCTGTCATCTCGCCTCTATGGTCAGATTAAGCCTGCCTTGAATGAAACATTAGAAGAAGAAGAAGCAAGAGCTGCGGCAATTCCCAAAGGTCGACCTGTTAAACAGAACTCTCAAATGTCGTCAGAATTTGGTCTTCGTAGAAATCCATTTGGATGGGGGTATGAATTCCATGATGGACTCGACTTTACAGGCCCTCAGGGAACACCCATCCATGCAACGGCTTTAGGTACTGTTGAAAAGGCTGAGTACCAGCAAGGGTATGGTTACCATGTCGTGATTGATCATGGATATGGATACAAAACTCTGTATGCCCACTTGTCTTCGATGGCCGTGGAGAAAGGGGACACTGTTTCCCAAGACCAAGTAATTGGCCGCTTAGGAAGCACAGGACGTTCGACCGGGCCACATTTGCATTACTCGGTGTATCGGAACGGTAACTCAGTGAACCCAGCAAATTACCTTAATTAGCAAGATCGTGGTATTTAAGAATAAACAAAGAACTGGGTCATCAATGCTAGAAATTCATTGGATTGTTCGTCTGGTTTATTTAGAGTCATTTTCTTGAGGATCTTCAACTATGTTTTGGCAAAAGCGGCCGACATCACTGACACACATCGCAGACAAGTCGGAGTTTCAAGGAGACATTCATGTTGAAGGAAGCTTTCTAGTCAGCGGCGTTGTCCATGGCAATGTTGAAGTGATTGGCGACATGGAGATTGGTCAAACTGGTCTGGTCGAAGGACCTGAGATTCACGCACAGAGTTTAACCATTCATGGCGTTGTAAAATCTCGCATCATTGTTGATGGCCGGGTCAGCATTAGCCGGACTGGCCGCATTGAAGGGGACGTCACTGCGAAGGAATATGATGTTGCCCCTGGTGCCGTGATTGAAGGCCATTTCTCATCATCAAGTGTGGCAGAAGCGAAGGCTCTACCGATGTCTGTTTATCCAGACATGGCCATTCGTAGCGATGCTGAATTCGTATCCCGAGAAGACTATCGAAGCTAGTATAGCGGTTGACCTAGGCATGCTATCCGTCCACTCAGTCTAAGAATTAAGCGGACATGTACTTTTCAGGCTTAAGCATCAACTCAACAGTTAAGCATTTAGTATGTAAAAGAGCTGGTTTAAGTATCTGGACGTCATTAAAACCAAAACCTCAAATCTTGCGCCGCCCGCTGCGCGAGCAGCGCAAGATTTGGGAGGATACGTTTAATGATGGCTATCTACTTATCACTTAAGCTGGGAAGATTTTAAGGTGAGATTCTGGGGCACTCCGCGCTCCATAATCCCGCCTTAAAATACAATCCAAAGAGCTGGGCGATAATGATCGCCTGGCATTCCGTCCATGCTGGAGGTTGATCATGGTTTCCATTGCAGTCATCGATTATGACATGGGTAATTTGCACTCTGCTTGCAAAGGTCTTGAGAAAGCGGGTGCAGTCCCTCATGTCACAGACTCTGCCCATGATCTGAGTCAAGCCGATGCCGTTATTCTTCCTGGTGTTGGAGCCTTCGATCCTGCAATTCAACACCTCCGTGCACGGGATTTGATTCAACCCATCAAAGATATTGTTGCCAGTGGCAAGCCTTTTTTAGGAATTTGCCTGGGGTTGCAAATTCTGTTAGATGGTAGCGAAGAAGGAGATGAGCCAGGACTCGGTATTATTAGTGGCATGGTGCGCCGCTTTCACCCTGAACCCACGATCACAATTCCCCATATGGGGTGGAATCAGCTCGACTTTGTGCAACCGGCACTGCCCCTTTGGAGCGATGTCCATCAGCAATCATGGTTTTACTTCGTACACTCATACTATGCGGCCCCTTCTGATCCAGCGACCATTGCAGCGACAGTAACTCATGGGTCACAGGTCGTTACTGCGGCGATCGCCCACGATAATGTAATGGCCGCTCAGTTCCACCCTGAAAAATCATCGAGTGCAGGATTGAAGATTTTGGCCAATTTTGTTCATACAGTTGAATCTCGCTGTTTGGTCGTGCGAGCTTAGTGCTCACTGACGATAACCTAACTAACTATCGCGGTATGCAACCGCGTCAAGTACAAAAGCGGTGATGTGGGGCATGTCGCGCCCCACATCACCGCACGTAATCAATCCGCACAGCGCTATATCCTAGGCAATGATTGGTGTGAAATGGTTGTTCGAATTTACGGAAATCGGCCCATTAAAACACTCACGGGTCAAAACACTCGGCCAACGACATCGAGAGTTCGGGAAGCTCTTTTTAATATTTGGCAAGGCAACGTCCATGGATGTCGTTGGCTCGACTTGTGTGCGGGCATTGGTGCGCTGGGAGCAGAAGCCCTCTGTAGAGGAGCAACTCGCGTTGTTGGAATTGAAAAAGTTCCTAAAGCATGCGCCATTATTCAACACAATTGGGAAAGCGTCTGTTCGAGTCAACAGTCTATTCAGGTGATGAGAGGAGATGTACTCCAGAGGATTGATACACTGTCAGGGCAAGTCTTTGATCGTATTTACTTTGACCCGCCCTATGCGAGCGAGCTTTATCACCCCGTTTTAGAAGCGATCGCCACGGTTGGTCTCCTGGCAGATGGTGGAGAAATAGCAGTGGAACATGATCGGGCTCAGGTACTGCCAGATGAGGTAACGCCAAAAGCGACTGGGCATAACCAGCCATGCTCAGCATCAGATAGCCCCCCATCGGTTGACTCAACACTAACGTGTTGTCGCCGTAAGCATTACGGGCGAACCAGTCTAACTTTTTATCGCCACCAGAAGCACAGTTAGAATATAGCCGCAGGGGCATTTAGGGATCTGCAAATAGAGTATCAATAGAGGGGCGGGGGGGGGGG
>JBCCWF010000605.1:0-3794 GCA_039194035.1 Cyanobacteria bacterium P01_E01_bin.6
AGCTAAAAATCTGCCCGATTTTCGCCACCTGAACCACTTGTAAGTTCGTGAACTATTCTCAATAATTTAATCTTATTGAGAATAAAACTGATTATAGATCATTGATATTTGGTGGTTGTAGGACTTAGCAGGAAAAGTCAGGTTCTAGACGAGCGCATTGAGTTTGCCAAAGTTGTCAGATTCTCAGCATGAGACTTACAAAAGTTTTCTGCACCACCAAGGGGCGATCGCTTTTGCATGGTGAGAATGGGATCGGCGATCGCCTTACGGTTGACTCGCCCGAAAAATCTGATTGGCGGTTGGCTTAAAGTCTGGAAACATCGGTGACATGATGCGCTCATCACCTCCAAATTGTTGACATTGATACTCACCCTCAATCAGTTGGTAAACCGAGAGTTTTGCTTCTTTAGGATTTCCTAGAAAATTGTGTCCACCCAAAGCCGCATAATCAACAATCCAATACTCAGGAATGCCTAATTCTTCGTAATCTGCCCGTTTCTTATAATAGTCATCGCGCCAATTCGTGCTGACTACTTCAACAATCAGCTTGATAGATTGAGCATTTTCGATAATAGATTCATTCACCCAACGAGGTTCAACGGCAATCATCTCTTGGTCAATCACAATGACATCTGGTTCATAACCTGACTGACCATGACTCGACTTGACAATTGATTCCCGAGGAATTGTCCATCGTCCTCGCTTCCCCATGTGGACAAGCGTCAAGATTAATTCTTCAATCAAAAACCCTGCTACATTTGAGTGCTGTCCCGTTGGCTTCGGCATTTCAACCACTATCCCATCATGGAGTTCGTAACGTCCCCCAGTCTCTGGGTATTGGGCTACGAACTCGTCAAACGTCACTGTTGTTTTTAAAGCCTGAACCACAGCGAATTCACCTGAACTGTTTCGTTGATTGTAGCTTGAGAGAGAGACTAAGGAACTTGCTAGAAAATAAAGTACCAATAGAGGGGCAAGTGTTTCATCGCCAACGTAAGCAGTTCTAACTGTCACAGTGCAAGGGACGACTAGAGATACTGCCGAATAATGTCATGCATAGCGTCAGCCCATCCAGCAGGCCCAGGCTGGGTGGGTTGGATAAGTGTTTCTATTCCAGTTGCATCAAAAGGGGCACGATGAGGATTCGGAATTAACACGCCAATGTCAGCCCTTCGTAGCATGGGCAAATCATTTGGACTATCTCCCAACGCGACCACATGCCAGTCAACCGCTGGGAACGTGTCTTGATACTTTTCTACCAGCCATTGTAAGGCTGTGCCCTTATCAGTTTTGGCCATCACATGACGAAACCGTCCCCCCTGAGTCGTTTGCAGCCCTAGGGTTGTCAGCTCTGCCACAAATGCGTCATAAGCCGCTTCACTATCATCCCAACATAAGGGTTCTGATCCCGATCGTTGTTGAGCGGCGATCGCCCCTTCCTCCGACAATCCCGTTAACTCAGCCAGCTCTTCCGCCGTGAGATCCGCAAACCCTCGAAAAGAATAGCCATGGCGTTGACGCAGACGAGCAAGGTGCTCCACCAGTTCTGCATAGGGCAACCCAAATACTTTAATGTCGGGCGAAACGGCTGTCGCCGGATGGTCTAATTGTCCCGGTGGAATGACAACGGCAGCACCATTTTCCAGAATGAATGGGTCGTCAATCGCTAGAGCCTTGCGCAGAACCGTTTGCTCCGCATGGGTTTTACTCGAGTTGAAAATAATCGGACACTGGTTCGCTTTGAGCGCCTCAATGGCTGACAAAGCTGCGTCATAGCGATAGGTTTGGTGATCAAGTAGGGTTGCGTCCAGATCAGTTGCAACCAGGAGCTTGGGGGTGGATTGAATGGTCATTGCTTAACGACTCCTTAACTCTTTTGCAATAACTACAGCGTTGCCATAGAACTCGACGTTAGAGTATGGATTACCTGTTGCACTCTATCCAGTTGCACTCTATCAAGATTTAGCCTATGAATCGCACTGCTTCTGTTGCTCCGGTTGAACAGTTCACCCGATGTGTCAAGCCCTTGGTGACATCTGTTTACGAACCCTTAGGAATTGATGTTGAAGCATTGTGCGATCGCATCGTTGAACTCATTTCACCCCATTATCACGTTGACCTCAGTGAGCAAACGACCCAGTGGAGTCAGGCCGATACATTATTGATTACCTACGGCAATAGCATTTGCAACGTGGCGTCCGAAACACCCCTACAAACCCTGTCTCGCTTTTTAAGTGAGCATTTGCAGGACACAGTCACGGGAGTCCATATCCTACCCTTTTTTCCCTACAGCTCAGACGATGGGTTTGCGGTCATTGACTATCTCCAGGTCAATCCTGAGTTAGGCGATTGGGAAGATATCAGTAGAATTGCCAATCAGTTTGATCTGATGACGGATCTCGTCATCAATCATATCTCTAGTCAAAGTCAATGGTTTCAGGAGTTTAAGCGAGATGACGCACCCGGTCGCGATTATTTCATCACGGTTGCGCCAGAGAGCGACCTGACATATGTCGTGCGTCCTCGCAATACACCGTTGTTGTGTCCAGTCGAAACATCTGCTGGCCTCAAACATGTGTGGGCAACCTTTAGCCATGATCAAATCGACTTGAACATGGCCAACCCTGACGTCTTGATCGAGTTTCTGCGCATTATTCTGTACTACTTGGACACGGGTGCTCGAATTTTACGTCTGGATGCGATCGGCTATCTCTGGAAATCTCCAGGAACCTCCTGTATTCATTTGCCCGAAACTCACACATTGATCAAGTTGATTCGCGAAATCGTGAGTCTGGTGAATCCAGCTGCGATTCTTGTCACCGAGACCAATGTGCCGAATCGTGAAAACCTAACCTACTTCGGGAATCGCAACGAAGCACACCTGATTTACAACTTCAGTCTTCCGCCATTAATTGTCAACGCTCTGTATCAAGAGCGTTCAGAGCATCTCCAAACCTGGATGATGAGCATGCCCCCCGCTCCTTTCGGCTGTGCTTACTTGAACTTCACGGCGTCCCATGATGGTATTGGTCTGCGCCCCACAGAAGGACTCCTGGAACAAACGGAGTACGATACCTTCTTGCAGTGCATTCAAGACTTTGGTGGAAAGATCAGTATGCGAACCCGGCCCGATGGGGCAGAGAGTCCCTATGAGGCCAATATTTCATTATTTGATGCACTCAAAGGAACAGCGAAAGGGGAAGATACCTGGCAGATTCCCCGGTTTATCTGTTCTCAAGTCATCATGATGTCGTTAGAAGGCATTCCAGCATTTTATGTACATAGTTTGTTGGCGACTCCCAATGATCATGATGCGGTAAAACAGACTGGACGCAACCGCTCCATTAACCGCCATCAGTGGGATTACGATGCATTAATTACTCAGCTAAAGCAGTCAGATTCCAATCAAGCAATTGTGTTTGAAGAACTTTCTCGACTCATCAAAATTCGGCGACAGCAAGCGGCGTTTCACCCCAATGCAACGCAATATACATTGCATTTACAGCCCACGTTGTTTGCATTTTGGCGACAAAGCATGACCCGCGATCAGAGCATCTTTTCCATTCACAATCTCACGCCTCGCTCTCAAACCTTATTGCTGCGTGACCTCAATTTAATTGTGACGGATTCATGGTTTGACCTGATTAGTGAAACGGTCATCCCAGAAGGTGCAACCGAATTTATCTTGAAGCCTTATCAATCGGCTTGGATTACCAATAAATTTGATCGGGTGTCGGTATTTTAAGGCGCATTGCCAGAGGGCTTGTATTCTAAGGGGAGAGTCTGGAACTCTG
>JBCCWF010000606.1:0-3793 GCA_039194035.1 Cyanobacteria bacterium P01_E01_bin.6
ATTGAATTGGGTTCTCAAGTTCCCAACAACCACGGTTGGGTTGTCATTGAAGTTGTTAGGGTTATTGATAATGTAGACCCGAGGTGACAATGAAATATTGTCAGTCAGCGGATAAAAATACGCTGCCTCAATTTCCCATTGAACACCACCAGGACCACCAGCCCCAGACAACACAAACTCACGACCATCAATATAGCTATAGGGAATCAAGTAAGAGAGAGCTGCCATTGCCCCTTCTTTACCCAAATCTGGGAATGCCAAGCCAGCCTGGAATGACTGGGAAACGACATCACCAATGCGGCCGCCGCCTTCATCACTGGGTCGCCACAGAGCATAGTCACCATAGCTATAGCGTCCAAACATGGCTACGTTTGGAAGAAATTGCCAGCTGAAATTTGCAATATAGGTATTGGCAGCTGCAGAACCAATTCCTCCCCCACTTGCTCCATCGTCAAACAGACCACCCCCAGGTTCACTTAAGGCACCACCAATCAGCCCATCTCCACCAGGAGGCGTATTATTGGTGCGTGCATAAAGGAGATTCAGCGCAAAGTCAGAGCTTGGACGATAGGACACTTGAGAGACAAGTGTATTCACCCCACCAAATAGACCTCGCGTTTCTGAAGGATCAGACGCAGTACTACCGGGCAAAAATTCGTTATTTTCTGCCATGTAGCCTAACCGGAAGTCAAAGTTTCCGAACGGCACAATCGCCACGGCACCGGCACCCCTGTCAAGGCTAGCAAACTGAGTACTACCGCTACTGTTAAAGCTATCGATTGCTCCAAGGATGAATGTATATGGGTTTCCGTCAAAGTGACGATAGATGTTAATCCGAGGACCAACGACGAAATCCACTTTGTCGTCAAAAGCAGGAAACGCGTAGAACAATTCGCGTAACCGGAAATCGTCTCCGCTACTTTGCTGAGTGAATGGGGTACCCCAGGTATTAAATAAACCAGAGGAGACAAATAAGTTTGCTGGCGAAATACCCGTACTCACATCAAGTTGAACATTAAGGGAATCTTTCCCAGAAAATGAACTGGTCAAGTTGATCCACGATAGCGCTGAGAAATTGGGTTCTGAGGCACTATCGGTCAGGGTTTCACTCAATTGCTCGCCAGTAATTGGATCCCGTGCTCCAATCTCTCGCTCCAGATCGCCACTAAAACCTAAATCTGTGACATGGAATACGGTTACAGCATTGAGTTTCGTCGTGGTCGAAAACTGGTTGGCTTCCAGTTCGGCTGTGCGTGCTTCCAGGGCATCAACTCGTCCCCTCAGCGTTGCCAGTTCGGCCGCAAACTCTTCTTGCAGTCGCTGAAGCACTGCTAAATCTTCACGAGTTGCCAGGGGTTCTAACCCAGCCGCAATAAGTTCGTTGATTCGGTCTAAGCAAGCATTCAAGCCTGCTGCAAATTCATATCGGCTCATCGCACGATTGCCGCGGAAGCTGCCGTCTGGATAACCAGCGATGCAACCATAGCGCTCAACCAGCGATTGAAGAGCCTGAAATGCCCAGTCAGTCGGCTGCACGTCTGATAGCTGAGAAATTGACGTAACTTGGGGCTGAGAATCAGATGCGTTTGCGGATGGTGCACTCAGGTGCCCAACTCCTGTGACACGCCTCATTCCATTCGTAGGAAGAGTCGTAGATGTAGCAGCGGTAGGGCTTGTAATGTCGAGTGCTGACATCTGGCTAGATGCCATGATGTCAGAAACGCTTTGAATCTCAGATGCGATAGCCGCATCTTCAGTCGCCCAAAGAGTCAAGCCTGACGCAAGAGCCATCCCAAAAACAATAGGAGACAGCATCAGCAGCTGCGCTGATACTTTCCTCGGTATATCATTCATAGTTAATTATCCTCACACCCCACCTACTTAAAAAGTGGTTTCTTTGTTTAAGAAGAATTTAAAGCGACATTATGGCTGAAAATGTATGGTGTGACACGAAATGCTCGTAACTTTGTATACTTTTCCAGAAAAGAACTGAAAATAGCTCAATACTCTGAGAAGACAACCTAAAAGCTTAATTAAAAAATAAGATTTTCCACTTCAAACCAAACTGTTTTCTTGGATAAGAGTCTAAGCAGACGTCTAAAGATAATTCATCTGTTGAACATTCTGGATAGATCCGTTTATCAATGATGAAGGCATATTATGTCGTTGCTTAGCAAGCACATAACATGCCTTAGATAAGTGCCTGGACGTAATCAAAACCAAAACCCCAAATCCTGTGCCGCCCGCTGCGCGGGCGGCACAGGATTTGGGAGAATACGTTTAATTATGTCCATCTACTTATACGACTTGGCAAGCTTTTCAAAATTGCAATGAAGAAATGAGTTTTTAGGGCGCGCGTTGTGCGCCCTAAAAACTCATTTCTCTATAAACTTTGCTAAGTCGTGTTAAGTTCTACCTTCCCAAATGCCTGAGTCTTTCGTACTTCTCTACATCTATTCTTAAGTTCTCATGAAGAAAGGCGATTCAATTTACTCACGACGATGAAGTGTTTGCTAAACCGCGGAAACACGCAGCCATCTTAGAAATGCAACGTTTAAATTGGTACAGTGTGCAACCCTTCCATACTGTCAACACTCATATGTTTAACGCTATGCTCTTGAGAAAACGACGTACGCTTGCTGTTTCAGCAAGTGCTGCACTAGCCCTATTCGTAGGATTAATGCCATCCTCTGCATCCGCGACATCGCTCTTTCAAGGACAAGAGCGATATCTTGACTTTGAGCAAGATGCTAGTGGCAACTCCTTGTCTGCAGGGAACGGAGAAACGATTGATAATGAATGGGCTGACTGGGGAGTCAATCTCTCGGCTGATTCGTACCGGAATGGTGCAGACGATATGCTGCTGCTCTACGATAGTTCTCGTCGAGGCGAAGATAATGATTTGAGAACTGGGCATCGCAATAGTTCTCCCTCTGAAAACAACTTGCTCATCATCCATGAGGATAAGAGTGGCAACAGTATCTATCGTCCTGATGATGAAGCAAATGGCGGTGCAATCACGTTTGACTTTTCTGCCCCGCTAACGGTTGGCAATGCAGCCTACAACTCCACCTATCAAGGCGTTGACTTGGGAACAATTCGCCTTGTAGATATTGATGATAATCCAACGTTGAGTGGTGTCTCTTTTAAGGCATTTTCAGGTAATCAATTGCTTTTTTCTAAGACAGCACAGCAGCTAAATGATGACGGATTGGCTTCCCAAATTTTCGCTGGAGTCAATAGGCATGGTGATAACTCTGTTTGGGATTTCAATCTAGGAAGTTTCCAGCGAGCATCTGATACGAATGCTCTCGAATCGGCAGTGACTCGACTGGTTGTTGATTATAGCGGAAGTGGGGCGATCGCCGGATTAGGTTGGCATCAACTCCACGACACGCTAGCAGAACCTCCTCAAGAAGTTCCTGAACCAACGTCAATGCTGGGTCTAGCAGCTTTGGGGCTATGTGCGACTGGCTCCAAGCTGAAGAAGCGGCTCTCCCGAAATCCTCAGTAATTCTGTGTGGCGCTGTTTTCTAACAGAAGAACATTGGTTTATTTCTGAATATTGTCATAAATAGATAGGTATCAATAAACTCGCTTTAAAAAACTGGGGAGCGTCCCTTCGGAACGCTCCCCAGTTTTTTTGATTTTCAGTTTAATAACGCTGAGTGACTAAACTCCGATTTATTTTAACGAGAAGACAAAGGTGCTGTTCCGTTTTCAAAAATAGGTTGGAGTTTATTAATTACCTGGACATAATTAAACGTAACCTTCCAAATCCTGTGCCGCCCGC
>JBCCWF010000607.1:0-3792 GCA_039194035.1 Cyanobacteria bacterium P01_E01_bin.6
CACCCATTATTCCACCCTCCAGAAGACATATTGCTTCTCTCTAGCCTAAATGGAGAGACAACCGAGGCTTTAACGTCTTAGTTCGAACCGCTTCATATTGGCTGCAAAAAATCCTCGAACCGACAGAATCTAGACGAGGTTTATCTTCTAAATAGCTCAGCGTTATTAAACTGAACACCTAAAAACCTGGAGAGCGCCCCTCCGAGACGCTCTCCAGGTTTTTAAATTGAGTTTATTGATGCCTATCTACTTAATCGTCCATCGGGTGTCTAAATCTCGGAGATGATACAACGCAAAACACCCTGCCAACATCGGAAACGCCGCAAAGAACAACAAATTAGGCGATGTAAACGGGTCAAGGTATTGCTTATATGACACTAATGTTGAGGCCGCATGCATGGCGAATACCACCGCATAAGTGAATTTTTTTTGAAATCCCACGACAAACGCGAGGATGATGAGTAATTGAACCAGTCCAAATAGGTAAACCGGAACCGCACCGAGACCACCAACCCCATAAAAGAATTGGAAAACTTGTGCAGCGTGATCGGGTTTGATGAATTTGTCGAGTACCCACATGAACAGCACCAAAAAGATACTGAGCCGAAGAAATAGCAATGCCAACGGTACACGATTTTCAAGCGTTGATGTAGAGCGGGCTGAATCAGACAGCGTTGATGTAGAGTCTGCCATAGGAAACCTCCTGATAAGATGCAGAACACATGACTGTTGAACTAAAGCCATATCCTAAAGAATAGGGATTGTTCATTAAATTGAGCTGAATCAGAGGTTATAGCTCTTGATTTTAAGGCGGGATTCTGAGGAGCAGAGCGCCCCAGAATCCCGCCTTAAAATCTTCTTGGCTTAAGTTATGAGCCGTTATAACCCTTGATTTTAAAATTTAGTGTTGTTAAGCAAGGGTACTGAGGAGCCGACTACTCTTTGCCCAGAGTCTGACAATGATCATGTCGCCGCAAGCACGCCGAAGTAAATCAGCACCAACTCTTCAGCGCTAGAATTGATGACTTCGTGAACATCACCTGGCTCGACAGCGACACAGGTACCAGGTCGTAAGTCATGCACGGTGTCGTTAATGTAAATTGTGCCAGAACCAGATTCCACAAAAAAGACTTCACTCATGTCTTCGTGCGAATGCGCGCCAGCAACTTCCCCAGGAGCAAATCGAGCGCGTGAAAAATAAACGAGATTTTCTATGTCGCCTTGCCTCACCATCACCTGTTTTTGTATCGCAGGGTTATGGGAAACTGGCTCGTCGGCGATCGCGCCTAAGGACTGAATTTTCATACGATGACGGCATCAAACACCCGTGGGAACTGTTGTCTTCTCGCAAGGAAAACGACAGTTTCCACCTAGACGAGATTTATCTTATTCGACCAACCATCCACACAATACAGAAGCAAGACATCCCTAGAAAGGAAAAAAGGGAGACAATGCTCCCCAAACGATTCACCAAAGGAATGAAATTACATCTAGTGTAGCGCCTCTGAAGCAAATATGATCCACCTCACTGATCTTTTTTTGAGAAAAATTTATGCATCATGATGAAGCGTTTTTGAAGAACTGACGGCTATTTCGCTAGATTTACTGGAATTAAATGGATCGATAGATGGTCTAAAGCCATAGATATTAGGCTTGAGCGTCACACCATGATCCGTTCTCAGGAAGCGCAACGGTGAGATTTTGTCGCCGAAAACTTGCAAGTTGTAGCCGATTTGTCTCATGGATTGGATCAAATCATGTCACCGTATTACCACAAGACCAAAACGGTAATTCTTTCAATGCCTGCCGCAGAGGTAGCATCGTCTCCTAACGTCAGATAAACGTTAGATATTAGACTCAACAACACTACCAAACCGCTATACCCAAGGGATTTGTACGTATGTCATTTGATCCAAAACGAGCCGATGCGATCGCCACGACAGAGGCGATTCAATCCCAGCACACAACCGCTGTTGAGGTGACTCAAGCGGTTCTCGACCGCATCAATGCCCGTGATGGTGAGTTAAATTGCTTTACGGATATCCTGACCTCTCATGCCCTAGCTTCTGCCGCAGAGGTTGATCGGGCGATCGCCGCAGGAGATTCACCCGGTCCTCTTGCGGGTGTCCCCTTCGCCGTGAAAAATTTGCTGGATATCCAGGGCGTTACGACGTTAGCGGGAGCCAACATTGAGAGCGAATCTCCCCCCGCAGCTCAAGACGCGACGGTTGTTTCTCGCTTGAAGCAAGCGGGAGCCGTGTTAGTGGGGGCACTGAACATGGATGAATATGCCTATGGTTTTGTCACCGAGAATAGTCATTTTGGCGCAACTCACAATCCCCATGATCTGAGCCGAGTGGCAGGCGGATCCTCTGGGGGATCGGCGGCATCCGTTGCGGCAGGATTGCTACCCATCACCCTTGGGTCAGATACCAATGGCTCCATTCGAGTGCCTGCATCGTTTTGTGGCATCTTTGGCCTAAAGGCAACCTACAGCCGAATTTCCCGTGCTGGGGCATTTCTGTTTTCAGCTAGTTTCGACCACGTTGGCCCCTTTTCTCGATCCGTGCGAGATATGGCCGTTGTGTTTGATGTGCTGCACGGTTTTGACCCCAGAGATCCCATCAGTTCACCCCGTCCGGTCGAACTCTGTACCCCTCAGCTAGCTCGTGGCATGGATGATTTGCGACTGGCGATCGCCGCTGATCATTTCGACCAAGGCATGGAGCCTGTGGTGCGTGCTGGGCTAGAGAAGGTGATTGCGGCCCTCGGCGTCAGCAAAACGGTCATCATCCCCGAAGCGAAACGGGCACGAGCCGCCGCTTATATCATCACTGCATCTGAGGGGAGCAATCTGCATCTCGCAATCTTGAAAACGCGTGCCCACGACTTTGACCCAGCAACGCGCGATCGCTTTTTAGCAGGCGTCATGATTCCTGCGACCTGGTATGTCCAAGCCCAGCGATTTCGGCAATGGTATCGCGATCGCGTTCTAGAACTATTTCAAGAAGTCGATGTGATTTTGGCTCCCACCACTCCCTGCCCCGCTCCCACCATCGGACAAACCATGATGATGATTGATGGTGTGGAAGTGAAAACCCGTCCAAATCTTGGGCTTTTCACTCAACCGCTATCATTTATTGGACTTCCCGTTGTGTCTGTACCAGTGCAGCAGCCAGGAGAACTCCCTGTCGGTGTACAGATTATTGGGGCACCCTACCAGGAAGCGACGGTGTTGCGAGTCGCGAAAGTGTTGGGAGATCTCGGTGTTGTCTCAGCGGCGATCGCCGAATGAATGACAATCGATCGGGAAGTAGAAAAGCATTGTGTGGCGATCGCTTTTATGACATGACTTGGCAAACGTCTCAACATTGCAACGAGAATTGCTGAGGATTTGGAGGCAAAAAACGTTCAGAGAGAGGCTGTTTTAGGACAGCAAAATGATGATTTTGACCTTCAGCATAGCTTTAACCGCGAGAACCATTCTCATACTGAGAATTACTGCCAAATCCTCATTGCTCTGTAAACGTTGCCAAGTCGTGCTTCATCATGCAAGTAGCAGGGTGTAGTCGGACACACGTTCAGTCCATCCAGAAATTTTCATTCTTCAGAATAAGCTGTTAGCTATTTCAATTGTGTGGTTGTCCCTCGCATCCGGCGGGGACAACCACCAAAATACTGAAGATAGGTGAGTTTTAGCTTCGCCCATGAAAAACATATGTTGGGTGTCGTGTTTAGGGACTTGCTAGAAAATAAAGTACCAATAGAGGGGCGGGGGGGGGGGGGGGGGGG
>JBCCWF010000608.1:0-3790 GCA_039194035.1 Cyanobacteria bacterium P01_E01_bin.6
GCGGGCTAAGCCCGCCGCCCCTCTATTGGTACTTTATTTGCAGATCCCTTACCTGATCGTTCCCTGAAACACACTCCCTAATCGAAGCTCCTAGGTTGAGTTGAATGCTTTTAGTAATGGCGATCGCCCAAACAATTTCTCACTCGCTTCGTCACACTAACCGCCATAAACTTTGGCCATTCCCTGTGGCTCGTGACTATACTTCCCACTGGTTGAAGGGTGATAGGTTTCATTGTACAAACAAAGACTGTCAGGGTGATGAGTGGAGAATTGCATCATTTCACGATGGGCCGTGCCCCGAAAGAAATCCATTAGACACTGATGGGATTCCCAGTAACTCACCATCATGACTTCAGCGGGACCACACAGTCCTGCCTTCACTTGTATGCAACCTGGCGCATCAACCGTTGATTGGCGAATACTGTTTAGATTGCTCCAGAGCCAGAGAAAACCTGCGCGATCGCGGGCAATCAGTCCATTCACAAAGATGATGGCACTTGGGTTCTCCGGAAAATGGACTGAGTAGATCGGGGATTTAGACATGGCGAAACCCTCAAAACAGCATAGTCAATTAATTGACTATATTCAGCAATATATAATCAACTAATTGACTATGTCAACTGATCAAAGGATGGATTGGCGATGGCATTGGCTCATGCAATTTTGGCAGCACTGATGGATTGCCCATGCAGTGGCTATGACCTTAGAAAGCGATTTGAAGGGTCGGTCGGCTTTTTCTGGCAGGCAAGTTTCCAGCAGATCTACCGCGAATTGGGGAAATTGGAGAACCAAGAATTGGTGAAGAGTGAGGCGATCGCCCAACAAGGTCGCCCAGATAAAAAGGTCTTTGCAGTCACGCAAGATGGCGAAGCGTTTTTACAAGCCTGGATTCAGGAACCCTGTGACATGGCTCCGGTAAGAGATGCGCTGCTCGTGAAAATGTTTGCCGGATTCGTCGTATCCACAGAGACCATGATTCAGGAACTCAAAGAGCATCAGTTGCTGCACCAAGAGCGGTTGGCTGTCTATCAACAGATTCAACAGAATGCCTTTGTCGAGCCTGCACAGCTATCCGAGAAGGATCGGTTTCAATATTTGACGTTACGCAATGGCATTCATTACGAAACGGGATGGCTCGCGTGGTGCGAAGAGGCGATCGCAACCCTCAACTCTCTCAACACGGACTAACTCTTTGCGTGATGATAAGCTTCGACAGACATTACAGCGCTTCCTAGACAAACTCGACGACATTGCCATCCGAGTCTATGACCATGGCGATCGCCAAACCACTCCCAAACCCTCATTTTTTCGTTGCAATGTTGAGCAGAGTGCCAAGTCATGACGACAGAGATGCATCAGCAACCAAAGGCAGTGGCAATGCTTTGCGGACTTTTTCAGATGGAAGCAGTTTCCATCTGAGGGATAACACGCTATAAACGTCATTACACATGATTTCGATTAGAACTGTCATTGATACCATGCCTTCCCACACAGCAATCCATTCTTATAATTGAATAGGACATTTTTTTGAGTCACGGGATGATGCGACGTGTTACTCGACAGAGTGTGCCCTAAGACTAGGGACTGGCCACTTATATGTCATGATTCATAAAGGTTAACAACCCTCAATCCATCTGACGTAGCCCAAGAGTTATCCACCTCTAATCCGCACCGCACCAGCATTCTCAACATCGGGAGAAACCTTACCTATGAGCATGATCGGAACCAAAACAGAGCCCATGGTAATCAACATGGGACCGCACCACCCTTCTATGCATGGGGTTTTGCGCTTGATTGTGACACTCGATGGTGAGGATGTCGTTGACTGTGAACCCGTCATCGGCTATTTGCATCGAGGCATGGAAAAGATTGCCGAAAACCGCACCAACACAATGTTCGTGCCTTATGTCAGTCGATGGGACTATGCCGCGGGCATGTTCAACGAAGCTATCACCGTCAATGCTCCAGAAAAACTGGCGAACATTTCAGTACCCAAACGGGCAAGCTACATTCGCGTCATTATGCTTGAGCTGAATCGCATTGCGAATCACCTCCTGTGGCTTGGCCCATTTTTGGCAGACGTAGGCGCTCAAACTCCTTTCTTCTACATTTTCCGCGAACGGGAAATGATTTATGACTTGTGGGAAGCCGCATCTGGAGCACGCCTCATCAACAATAACTATTTCCGAATCGGTGGCGTCGCTGCTGACTTGCCCTATGGCTGGATTGATAAATGCGAAGATTTTTGCGACTACTTCCTCCCCAAGGTTGATGAATACGAACGCCTCATCACTAATAATCCAATCTTCCGTCGCCGCATTGAAGGCATCGGTGTGATTAGCCGTGAAGATGCCATTAATTGGGGATTATCTGGCCCCATGTTGCGGGGTTCCGGAGTGAAGTGGGATTTGCGTAAAGTAGATCACTACGAGTGCTATGACGACTTTGATTGGGACATTCAATGGGACACCGGTGGAGATTGTTTTGCTCGCTATGTCGTGCGGATTAAAGAGATGCGCGAATCTGTCAAAATTATTCGACAGGCATTAAAAGGAATTCCGGGTGGCCCATACGAAAACTTGGAAGCTCAGCGGATGGCGACTGGTCCCAAATCAGAGTGGAATGGCCCAGACTATCAGTTTATCGGCAAAAAAATTCCGCCCACGTTCAAGATTCCAGAAGGAGAACACTATGTCCGCCTCGAAAGCGGCAAAGGCGAACTGGGAATCTACATTATTGGCGATAACAACGTATTCCCATGGCGCTGGAAAATCCGGGCAGCAGACTTCAACAACCTCCAAATTTTGCCTCACTTACTCAAAGGCGTAAAAGTCGCTGACATCATGGCAATTCTAGGCAGCATTGATGTGATCATGGGATCGGTCGATCGTTAAGGACATCTGAATTAACCGGCAACAAATAGCAGAGTTGAACAATTAGAGCGCACGATATCTGTTTAGCCTGATGCACCATCAAAGGGTTGGGGACTTGCATTAACAAGTCCCCAACCCTTTTCTTATAGCGCGGGGCGCTATATTACGTCTAGGTCGGGGCGCTATATTACGTCTAGGTACTGATACACACGATTTGGCAGCAGGTTTCGTTTTATTGAGCGCCACAGGTTTCGTTACCAAAACTCAGTAAGTTCATGACATCGTCATCTTCGACAAATATCATCTGAGCACACAAAATTGAAATTGATTTAGGACGCAGCTCATTATGGAAGGGCCAGGTCTGGTTTTAGCGGTTGGTTTAGCATTGGTTCATGCCTTCGTCTCAAAGCTAAACATCTTTTCTGTCATTCCTGAGCGTCGGTGGATATCTTTTGCTGGCGGTGTGTCCATTGGTTATGTATTTCTAGAAATTTTTCCAGAACTAAGCCACGCTCAGGAAGAATTAGAGCATTCAAACATTCCATTCGTTGCCTATCTAGAGAATCACGTATACCTCTTAGCACTGCTTGGATTGTTGGCCTTTTATGGCCTCGATATCCTGGCACTCACGTCTCGTCGACTGAATCGCTCAGACAACAGCAGCGATCGCGCAAGCCCTGCAGTATTTTGGATTCACATCACAGCGTTTGCCGTCTTGAATGCCATTTTTGGCTACCTCCTCCAAGACGTGAGTGAGCACTCGTTAGTTGAGTGTGCGTTGTTCTTTACAGCGGTGGCTCTGCACTTTTTCATCATTGACCACAATTTGCGAGAGCATCACAAAGTGAATTATGAGCGGGGGGGTCGGTGGCTGTTGACAGGTGCAATTATGGTTGGGGCGATCGCCGGTCAAGCCA
>JBCCWF010000609.1:0-3790 GCA_039194035.1 Cyanobacteria bacterium P01_E01_bin.6
AAGCCCGCCACCCCTCTATTGGGTATCTTTATTTTCTAGCAAGTCCCTGGGTTCTAGAAAAGCGATGATGCACCTTGCGGTCAGCGTATAGGCCAACATAACCCGAGAGAATTGTAGCCAAAAAGAAAACAATGCGTCAGTTTAAAGTCATATTGTATTTATATTGATAACAAGTGATAATTGAAATGTTCACAATGATTCATCCACTTGGGGTTGAACATGAATCCTATCCTATGCCACATAAACGGCATGTTGGGTTCTGCTAGACCTCTGGCACAGATGAACGAATGAATTGACGAGTATCTAGAGTCTCATTGCAGTCATACGATCATCTCTTGTTCAAGAGGACATTATCATGACAACATTGATTCAATCTCATCGTAATCAAGCGACTATCCACTACCGTTCAGTCGCTTTAATCGTTCCAAGTGTGCCGACATCAGATGGCGCTGGAGTCCGAATTAATCGAGCCTTAGGCATCCCGGCATTACAGATGCTTGACCCTTTTCTGCTGTTGGATATATTTCATTCTGACCAGCCCCAGGATTATCTTGCCGGATTTCCCGATCATCCCCACCGGGGATTTGAAACTGTTACCTATGTGTTAGCAGGGCGCGTTCGTCACGAAGACAGCAACGGACATATCGGAGTAGTTGAGCCAGGTGGTGTGCAGTGGATGACGGCAGGACGGGGCATCGTCCATTCTGAGATGCCAGAACAGACTGATGGATTACTGCGAGGATTCCAACTGTGGATTAATCTACCTGCTACTGAGAAAATGAATCCTCCTCGTTATCAGGAATTTAACGCCTCTGAAATCCCGATGGAGCAGCGATCGCCCAACGTTCAAGTACGCGTAATTGCGGGACAAACCAGCCTGGGTTCGCAAGGCCCTGTTCAGCCTGGAACGACGGAGCCTATCTATTTGGATGTGGCGATCGCCCCTAATGAATCTGCCCCTCCTAATTCGGTCTCGAATGCGGTCTTTTCTGAAACTCTGCCCACAAGTCACACTGCCTTTCTATTCGTGTATGACGGTCACATCAACGTTCATGCGGATGATTCCAGGCCAGGGCAGAGAGTCGAAGCCGGAACACTGGCCGTCTTGGGGGCAGGGCATCAGATACACGTTCGTGCTGACACCGATGGCGGAAAATTTCTGCTGATTGCAGGGAAACCGTTGAATGAACCCGTTGCCTGGAGTGGCCCGTTTGTCATGAATACTGAGGCTGAAGTGCTACAAGCCTATCGAGATTATCAAACAGGAAACTTTCAATCGTAAGCGACTGCTATAGCCGTAGACACGATAGGTAGCACAAAAACGAAACATAGGAGGAATGCAAGTATGGGACGTTTAATCGACGGAATATGGCAAACAGGCTCTATTCAGGCAGGAAACGATGGCCGTTGGCAGCGCTCAGCGAGTTTGTTGCGCAACTGGGTGACGGTCGATGGCTCGGCAGGTATCAGTGGGCGAGAGGGTTTTAAAGCTGAGCACGATCGCTATCATCTCTATGTTGCATGGAATTGTCCCTGGGCCCACCGCACGTTACTTTTTCACCACCT
This sequence comes from Cyanobacteria bacterium P01_E01_bin.6, assembly GCA_039194035.1. Taxonomy (GTDB): domain Bacteria; phylum Cyanobacteriota; class Cyanobacteriia; order CAKZMO01; family CAKZMO01; genus JBCCWF01. The sequence continues at coordinate 1,567 of JBCCWF010000609.1, forward strand.
CAAACAATTGGACGGCATCGTTAGTATTTCCTATGCCGTGCCGCGTCGCACCGACGAAGGCTGGGTGTTTGAGCATGCTGGCGAATTTACTGATGCTCTCTTCGGTGTAACGGCATTACATCAACTCTATACTCGGAACCAATCAGACTATACCGGCAGCGTTACCGTTCCTATCCTGTGGGATAAGGAGACTGGCACCATTGTCAACAATGAATCGGCTGATATTATCCGCATGTTTAACAGTGCGTTTAAGGACGTTGCCCCTACAACTCCAGATTATCGACCGGCAGCATTACATGCTGAAATCGATGCCTGGAATCAACGCATCTACGAAACTGTCAATAATGGCGTCTATCGAGCAGGGTTTGCGTCCACACAAGCAGCCTACGAAAACGCGGCGATCGCTGTCTTTGATACCTTAGATGCAATCGAACATCAGCTTGGAAAAACCCGATACTTAACCGGAGACACCCTCACAGAAGCCGACTGGCAATTGTTTCCGACTCTAGTCAGATTTGATGTTGCTTACTACAGCGCCTTCAAGTGCAACCTCAAGCGCTTGATTGATTACCCAAATCTATGGGGCTATGCTCGCGAACTCTACCAAATGCCTGGAATTGCCCAAACGGTCAGATTCGATGTATACCGCAAGGGCTACCATTCCCCGAGCGCCCAGCGAAATCCCCACGGCATCGTTCCCCTTGGCCCCTTCATTGATTGGGATACTCCACACGAACGCTAACACCTAACAATTCTCACGAACAGCCCCCCACGAACAGTAGCGATTAGACAACTAACCAGAAGGAAAACCATGGGACTTTTAATTGACGGAGTTTGGCAAAATCAGTGGTACGACACCGCTAGCACTGGAGGACGCTTTGTTCGCAAATCTGCGCAATTTCGTAATTGGGTGACCGCTGATGGCAGCCCAGGTTCCACAGGCCATGGTGGCTTCAAAGCAGAAGCAGGGCGATATCATCTCTATGTGTCGTATGCTTGTCCCTGGGCTCATCGCACCCTGATTTTTCGAGCGCTCAAAGGGTTAGAAGACATGATCTCGGTTTCGGTCGTTCACTGGTTTATGGGTGAGCACGGTTGGACGTTTGAACCTGGAGAAGGCGTGATTGCGGATCCCATTTTCAACGCCCAGTATTTGCATAACGTCTATACCCACGCGGATCCTCAATACACTGGACGAGTAACGGTTCCGATTCTCTGGGACAAACATACCCAAACGATCGTCAACAACGAATCCTCAGAAATCATTCGCATGTTCAATAGTGCGTTTGATGGGATTGGAGCCAAGCCGGTAGACTATTACCCAGAAGCGTTGCGAGAGGAAATCGACGTCCTCAATGAGCGCATCTATGACACCGTCAATAATGGGGTTTACAAAAGTGGATTCGCGACCACCCAAGACGCTTACGAAGAAGCTGTCAAACCGCTATTTGACACCCTCGATTACCTGGAAGACCGGCTCTCGACACAGCGCTATTTGATGGGCGATCGCATCACAGAAGCCGACTGGCGACTGTTTACCACTCTGGTGCGCTTTGACCCAGTCTATGTGGGGCATTTCAAAACCAATATTCGCCGCCTCGTGGACTATCCGAATCTGTGGGCCTACGTGCGCGATCTTTATCAAACACCTGGTGTTGCCGAAACGACACACTTTTCCCATATCAAGAAGCACTACTATCAGAGCCATGAGACGATCAATCCCACTGGGATTGTGCCCATTGGCCCAGACATTAATTTTATGGAGCCTCACCATCGAGACAAATAGAGGTCGAGTATGGGAAGAAGTGGTGTCCGAATCGACAGCGATCGCACGATGACGTTTTCAATCACTATGCGGAACGATCCTCAAACACTCACAACGTTATCCCAACATTTAAGTTTTGAAATTCACTAAACCAAAGCTAAACAAGCTTGATGGTAGGCTGAAGTTCATCATATAAACCCAAACATATTGGGACGTGTAATTTTCCCTTTGAGACAACTACACGTCCATGACTTGGCAAGTCATGACACGTCCTAACCTAGACGAGGTTTCAATCAAGATCTTAAGTATTACGTCTTTCATTTCACTGCTTTAGAACTGCAACACTCGCAACGAATTTAACGACTCGTTCGAGAGAAAGTTCCCAGCACATCAGATGAGTGACCGATCGCCTCAAGAATCTTTGTAAAAGAAAGCCTTCACTCTGGTTGCGCGAATTAA
>JBCCWF010000610.1:0-3775 GCA_039194035.1 Cyanobacteria bacterium P01_E01_bin.6
AAAGGCATTATCAACAACTGCTATGAGATATCGCGTCAGCTATTTGTGCCGGTGATTCGCCAGTTCATTTTAGAAAATCTAACGGAGACGACGCTTGCTTGACCCCATCATCACGATTTTGTCAATGCGTAACTCCTATCTCTTTCCTTCTGAAGCTGGTTCAAAAACTCAGTCACAGCATGGGGCGATCGCAACACAATCAGCGATTTCTCATCAGGAACCTGATCAAGCAACTCGACGAGAATCGGGCGATGACGCTCTGGAAAATTCCAGACATACCGTAAAAACTCCCAATTCAATCGCTCAGGACAACCATGCGCCATATCAGGACGTGTTCGTCCTCCATAGCGCATCAGCCGTTTCATAACTCGCCACAGACATCGCCATCGAGACAGATCTAGGAAAATAACAGCATCTGCGGCCTGGAGTCGTTGAGGCAGAGTTCCTTGATAATTCCCATCCATCACCCAAGTATCTTGTTGAATCAGAGTATTAACCGTTTGATGCCACTCTTCTTTTGTGGACTCGACCCACCCAGGCTTCCAATAATAAGCATCCAGATGAATTAGCTCTAGATGAAGGAACGCAGCAATTTCTTTTGCTAGGGTCGTTTTACCTGCTCCACATGGGCCAATAATAAGGATCTTCTGCATAACGCTTTCTGGGGCACTGACACTAGGCAAAATACGTTGTCATTCGTCGTACTGTCAAACGTTATTGTTCACGACTTGGCAACCTTTACCAAATAGAAGAAATGATTTTCCTATTGCCTTTGATGTGCAACGATTGGGTAGTTCTTGAGGTTTCAGAAAACAGCACAAGTTACCATGTGAGCATCATGAATGGTTTGACGAATTCGTCGGATCAGCCTCACAATTTTCAGGAGCGCTGGTCAAGCTACTACAAGGCTGTTGAAGGGCGATCGCCTCGCGAGACGCTGCTCAAGGCTCTTGCCTGTTTTGAATCATCAACTTCATTCGACCATGGTTCATCCAGTCATCATCATTCTGCGTTTGGGGATGCCTCAAAGTTTGCTGTTGATTTGGGCTGTGGCGATGGGCGCGATACCGTCGAGCTACTGCGCCAAGGATGGCAGGTACTCGCCATTGACGGACAAGATGAGGCGATCGCTCGTCTCCTAAACCGTCCTAACATTGACCAAACATTGCTCGACACCCGCGTAGAAACGTTTGAGAACCTGGTGCTTCCAGAGAATTCCGTCGACTTAATTAATGCCAGCTTTTGTCTCCCGTTTTGCGAATCAACCGCCTTTTCGAAGGTGTGGGCCATGATCATCACTGCTCTGCGGCCTGGAGGCATTTTTTGCGGCCATCTATTTGGCGATCGCGATTCCTGGGCGACAAACCCTGGCACACATCATCTGACTCGCTCTGAAGTTGACGACTTGCTCCAACCTTTTTCTCTAGAATGGTTTGACGAAGAAGATCATCCCGGCAAAACTGCATTAGGCGACGACAAGCACTGGCATATTTTCAATATCGTTGCTCGAAAACGTTGAGCATTTCGGGTAGATGTGAATTGATCGTAATCAACCAACACGTATAGCGGTGTGCAGAGCGGGTGGTCGGCTGTCGACACGAACTGGCTGTGAATCCCTTGCAGTGTTTTGTTCTCACTCAGCAATAGGCCGCTGATGTATCGGCTCACGTGCTCAAAGCCAGCGTGTCGAGGAAATACATCCCAATAAGCGTTCATGCCCTGCTAGATGGTAGTGGGGATGCCGACAAAGGGAAGCATTCTTGACGCTTCATGGCGTGAATCATAGGGTGTAAATATTGGAGAACACGCATGGACGCAGCGACTGTGTTGCTGCCTAGACTGAGGTGCAGAGAGGCAAGGATTACGAACCTTTTATCTGAATTAACGGGCTATGGGCAGTCGCTGCGCTTAAGTTGCAATCGGGCAAGGAGTCCTGAAAGAGGTTCTCTTCTACGAATTTGGCAGTCATTGCTGAAGGATCAGTGGCTGAGAGGGATGCCAGGATCTGCAGGAATAGCCTGGTTTGGCTGAATGAGCACGAGTTGTTTATGTTGAGCGGCGGTCAACCATTCCTCACTTTCATGGGCAAGAGTGGCTTGAGTTAAGAGCGGGTACCCACGATTTGTTTCCCAGCGATCTAAATCAGGCACAGACGTCAGCATTGCCTTCAACATAAATTGAATGGCATTCCATTTACTCCCCATGGTGAGTGGTGGAAACACTAGCTCTGGATGGCGAATGTAGCGGCGAGCCGTTACTTCAAAGTTTTCAGCGGGGCGACCACAGACTTGTTCGACATGGTCTGTGGGTGCTCCAATGGCATAGACTCCCTGCTGCATTTCCTGGGCATAATGGCGCATCTGAGCAATTTCGAAATTTGAAAATCCCAATGTTTTAGCGGCTTTGGCAAACATTGGAATGGAGACGTCGCGATACCGCACCTTGCGCTTGAGAATATGACTGAAGATATCAGCAACGTCATATCCAGAAACTAGCTTTGGCCCAGTTGGGCGATAGGTTTGACCAAGATGTTGCTCTGGCTGAGTTAGAACTCCAGTGGCGATCGCCGCGATATCTTCATTAGAAGGCGGGGCGTTTAGCCCATCGCCAAACGGCAACATCAATGTTCCGAAATGTGCCACTGCTAGCAATCCAAGGAAATAAGGGAACGCAAATAAGCCTGGATTAATGTGGATCACATCAACTGTCGGCAGCCACTGATGAATGTTATTTGCAATCCAGTGCTCCCGCTGATGAATCGACGGGTGAGATGGGTGGGGATTCCAAGCCGTTAAGATCGCTATAACCTCCAACGTTGCTTCTTCTGCGGCCAAGGCAAAGAGCATTGAGCCGTGCAAGAGATTTGGCGCAAATGGTACACAGTAGTAAGCGCGCTGCACCCCAACAAGCGCGTTTCGAAGATCCTGCATATCGAACAGATTTCCAGCGACAATCTCGGCACCCATCTGCTTGAGGCGTTGAGAACGAGCATCATGGCGACGAACAAAGGCTCGAACCGGAAACCCTTCTGCTAACAACTGATGAACCACCAATGAACCGGTGTGTCCGGCTGCTGACGTGACAAGGATTGTAGGTTTCATAGCTTTCTCCTGTGATTTGAGGTTCAAATTTGTTGTATATACAACTAAATAAGCAAAAAAATGACTGTTCCCTAAGAAGACTCTTGCCAGATTCGGTTTGCTGCTTGTCGAATCTCTATTGTTGTCTGTTCTCCGAGCATTGCGGTCACGTGTTCTTGAGCTTTGAGCCAGTCGGACGCAGCATCTTTAAGAAGCTGTTGGCCTTTGGGTGTGACACTCAGCAAGCGGTTATTTCCGTCACCAGGCAAGGATTGGATCCAGCCTTTGGCTTCCATCAGGGACACATTGCGACTCAACGTCGATTTTTCAAGCGACAATATTCTCCCGACATCACCTTGCTGAATGGGTTCATGTAAGGTGATCACGGTCAACATATTCAGCTGAGAGAATTTGATGTTGTGGGGACGAACTGCCTCATCATAGATTCGAGAGATTGCGCGATTGAGTATTCGTATCCTCGCCCCAACACAATCAGATGCGATGATGTTGGCAATGAGAGTAACTTCTTTGGACGAGATGTCGTTGCTCATAATCGAATTGTATATACAACCATCCTGTAATGTCAATCGTTTGAGTTGTGCTTGCTTGGTGCCACGACATAAACATGACTTGGCAAACGTCTCAACATGGCAACGAAAAAATGAGGGTTTAGGGCGTGCGAGACGCGCGCCCTA
>JBCCWF010000611.1:0-3775 GCA_039194035.1 Cyanobacteria bacterium P01_E01_bin.6
ACGATTGACCTCAAGAAAAGGATCTTAGATTTCATTGCTTATTTCAATGACACCATGGCCAAACCATTCAAATGGACTTACGAAGGCAAGGCATTGAAGATCTGAGTAATGGTTGGTATATTCACGCCAGAGAGTACTAGCCCTATCCTTCAAAAACATGGCGAATCAATTGCAAAGCTCCTTCGACCTTTTAGAGCAACGAGTTAAAGAGCGTACAGCCGAGTTAGCCACAGCCAAAGAAGCAGCTGAAGTCGCCAATCATACAAAAAGTGAATTTTTGGCCAACATGAGTCATGAACTGAGAACGCCACTCAACGGCATCTTGGGATATGCACAGATCTTGCACCAACATGCCAAAGGACTGACTCAAAAAGAAAGACAAAACATCGACACTATCTATCAATGCGGCACTCATTTGCTGACGCTGATTAACGATGTGCTCGACATCTCTAAAATTGAGGCTGGAAAACTGGACCTCAGCCCCACGACATTTCACTTGCCCGCTTTTTTGCAAGGCGTTGTCGAGATGTGTCAAATCAAAGCAGAGCAAAAAGGACTGCAATTTATCTATCAACTACCCGAAAACTTGCCTCTGAGTATTGAGGCCGATGAGAAACATCTACGCCAGGTACTCATCAACTTATTGGGGAATGCCATCAAGTTTACAGAGGTTGGAAGCGTCACTTTCGGTGTTCAGGTGCGATCGCATTCTGACGAGGATAAAACTAACCTTCATTTTCTAATTCAAGATACAGGGATTGGGATTGACCCTGAGGATCTAAAGCAAATTTTCCTCCCGTTTGAGCAAACTGAGCGAGCCAAACGACAAACTGAAGGTACAGGACTCGGCCTATCGATTAGCCGAACCATTGTTGAGTTGATGGATAGTGAGATTCAGGTTCGGAGCGATGTTGGAGTGGGTAGTGTTTTCGAATTCGAGATCGAGTGCCTGTTATCCGGCGAATGGTTACAGGTCAACTCATCTAGTTATCTGGGACAAATCGAAGGATATGAAGGAAATCCTCGGACGATTTTGGTCGTGGATGACCGCTGGGAGAATCGTTCCGTGCTGGTGAATTTGCTCGAGTCAGTGAAATTTAAGGTCGTGGAAGCATCGGATGGAGAAGAAGCGCTTCAGTGCATTCATCGCCATCAGCCCGATTTAGTGATTACTGATTTATTGATGCCGAAGATGGATGGATTTCAGCTGATCCAACACCTCCGACAATCCGAGGAATATCAGCAGATTCCCACCATTGCGTCCTCAGAGAATGTTACCAATCTCCAGCGTCAGCAGAATAGCGAGTCAAGCTGTGATTATTTTTTACCCAAACCAGTCGATGTCAAAGAACTCTTACTCGTGATCAAACGGTTCCTTAATCTTGAGTGGATTAATACGGATGAAGACGAGTCAAACAAAGGTCAGTATCGTTTTCAACCGCACCACTCTAAAGGCAATGCGGCGCATATTGACCCGGTTGAATGGTGTGTGCCCCCAGCAGATGAATTGAAGTCACTCTATGATGCAGCTCGAAGTGGATATGTGGCGGAAATTCATGAGGAAATTGATCGCATTCAGCAGCTCAACCCGCGTTATCATGCCTTCTCCGAGAGAGTATTGACACTGGCGAAAGTGTTTGATGATGAGGCAATTGTGGAGCTTATTCAAGCTCACTTAGATAATGTTGATTTTCCTGCATAAGCAAGACGCTTTAGGGAAGACAACTCTCTGTAGTACTGTGTATTACAATGAGAGGTGTTTGTCTTGCGGGAGAACGACCAATGAGCCGCACTGTAGGAATTTTGATTTACAACGAGGTTGAGGTTTTAGATTTTGCTGGGCCGTTTGAGGTCTTTTCGACAGTGTCCCGCCTTTGGAATCGTCAATATCCTGAAGACCAACCGCCTTTTCAGGTGTTGGCGATCGCCCCTAATGCCACAACGGTTCGTGCACGGGGTAACTTTCAGGTTCTGCCCCATCATACCCTCAACGATCATCCCTCAATTGAGGTTTTGATTGTCCCTGGTGGTGATGTAACCCATGTCATTCAGCAAACTTCTGTGATTCAGTGGATTGCTGACCAGCACACTCGTACTGAAATCACTGCGTCTGTTTGCACAGGAGCTTTTTTATTAGCTCAGGCAGATGTTATTTCTAATCACCCCGTCACGACCCACTGGGAAGATATTGTCGACTTACATACACGCTTTCCGAACCTAAATGTGCAGGAAAATGTGCGCTGGGTTGAGGATGGGAAAATTTTGACTTCTGCAGGCATTTCCGCCGGTATCGACATGAGTCTACACCTCGTTGAACGACTCCTCGGCAGGGATTGGGCAGAAAAAACGGCTCACCAAATGGACTACCGCTGGTGGCGATCGCCTACCGATGATGGATAGTTCTCCTGTTTAAGTTTCATCAAGCTTGTATTTTAAGCCGAGATTGTGGGGCGCAGATCACCCCCACAATCTCGTTAAATTTTCCCCGGCTGACGTTATGAGTCATTTCATCATTAAGAACAGCTGATTATTCCTACTGGCTTGTCATGACTTACGAAACACTAAAACTTTCTGCGCCATCTCCGATCTACTCTTGGGCTAACCATGACTTGGGAGCATCTGAAACGCAGATGGCAAAGAATGTTGCGTCTCTTCCCTTTGTGTTTAAGCATGTTGCGCTCATGCCGGATGTACATTTGGGAAAAGGGGCATTAGTTGGATCTGTCCTCGCTACGAAAGATGCCATCATCCCAGCAGCCGTTGGAGTGGATATTGGTTGCGGGATGTGTGCTGTTCAGACTCCGTTCACAGCAGACCAACTCGATGGCAAACTCAAGAAAATCCGACAAGACATTGAATCGTCTATTCCTGTAGGGTTCAACGAGAACAAGGATATTGAGAAGGAGATTTATAACTGGCAAGGCTGGCGTACATTCAGCGATCTCCATGCGGGTGTCCAGCGACTTGAATCAAAAGCTGTGAAACAAATGGGATCGCTCGGCGGAGGCAACCATTTTATTGAAGTGTGTTTGGATGCAGAGCAACGGGTGTGGCTGATGCTGCACTCGGGGTCACGTCACATTGGAAACATGTTGGCACAAAGCCACATTCGCACAGCCAAAGACTTGGCGAAACTAGCAGAGATGAACTTGCCTGATCCCGACCTTGCTTATTTTGTCCAAGGAACAGAAGACTTCGACGCATATTGGCGTGATTTGCAGTGGGCGCAGGATTACGCTCGTCAGAATCGGGAGATCATGATGTCGCGATTTCAGCGGATTGTAGAGAAACACCTGGCAGGTGGAAAGTCAACGAAAGCCACACTCCGCGTCAACTGCCATCACAACTATGCTGAGCGCGAAACCCACTACGGGGAATCCGTTTATGTGACTCGTAAGGGAGCAGTTCGTGCTCGACGTGATGACTATGGCATTATTCCTGGCTCCATGGGAGCTAAATCATTCATTGTGAAAGGCAAGGGAACTGCTGAAAGTTTTTGCTCTTGTTCTCACGGAGCAGGACGATTGATGTCTCGAACTCAGGCTAAGAAACGATTCTCCGTAGATGACCTGATCAACCAAACGGAAGGGGTGGAGTGTCGAAAAGATCGTGGAGTATTAGACGAAATTCCGGCCGCCTATAAGCCTATTGATGAGGTGATGGCTCACCAGTCTGATTTGGTCGATATTGTTGCCACGTTAAAGCAAGTGGTTTGCGTCAAAGGATAAGAGCCTTGGAATAAAAAAGGAAATCCACATAAGGGATCTGCAAATAA
>JBCCWF010000612.1:0-3772 GCA_039194035.1 Cyanobacteria bacterium P01_E01_bin.6
AAAGCTAATGCCTAAACCGACCACGGAGCTTATCAACTTTAGGAGAATGACCTATGTCTGATCAATACTCACAACCTCGATTATCGAAACGCTCTCAACTTGATGTCGATGATGGCATTGTGGATGGCTTATCGAACGCACTTTCGGATGGCTGATGCACTGTCGCCGACTCGTGAGAGATTACGAGCATTTGCCCGAGACCTCTGAGACGTTTATTTATCTCGCCATGATTCGTCTGATGGTGCGACGTCAGGCTTGAAAATTTACAGCCTCATACCTTTTCAAACATCCTCTAATAACAAGTTAGACACCTCAATTCAGCATCTGCAATGATATGACGCGCTATCCGGAAAATACTCCAATAAGCAAAGATGCATTCAAAGCCTGCGGATGGCAGACCGCGTTGGAAACAGCCAGCGGAGAGGCCTACTCGTCTATGTGGCAGGCGCTATCCAGTGCTGCGAGAGATGCAATCGAGACTGGCAAAGTCTCTGAGGGGCGTGTCCTATGGCTTCTGGCGGATGCGTGCTCGATGATGCTGAAGCCCGCAAGCGTTAACGAGCCATTTGCGCCGTGCATAGTCATGGATGGAAAGCGTTCTGCACTCCCAGAGGATTTGCAACCCGACGAGATCGACCTGTTGTCTTCAATCTATCCAGAAATTGATGATCCCAAGCTTTGCGCACGCCTTGCTGATCTAGTGTGGCTCGTTCAAAAGCCTAAGGATCCAAATGCAGCGATTGCAGCAATTGATGCCTATCGGCAGGTGCCAATTTCGAGAGACAGTTGGATCAGAGATGGGAGGGATTGTTGGAATAGAGCAGTTCAACTGTGTCTCATGCTTAGATCCGGTGCGGGGGAGCGGCTGAATGAGATTGAACAAACTCTTCTAGATGCTCTTCTAACTGCTACCTTTGAGGAAGGAAAACTGGCCCTCTGGCTTGCCGATGCGCTGGTTAAGTATGGCTTGGCAACAAGTGATCGGACCCGAATTTGTTCCCATATGGAGGGGATTGCGAAGACTTATGACGAGGGTGGCAATATTCATCGCGCTCGTGATTATTACGAGTGTGCTGGAGATTGCTACAGACGGGTAGGAAATCAAGCGAAGTTTTCAGAGATGTCGGCCTTATGTGCCGAAACCTGGGTAAGAGAGGTAATCTCTAGGCAATCTTATGATTCGTCACCTAGTCATATGGTCGCAGCTAGCTTCTATGAGAGCGCAATACAGAAATATCGAACAATTCCTAGAGTACATCGTGCTGATCATGATGTGGAAGCTCGAATTAATGAGCTTCGAGCTTTACTAAGCGAGGCTGGTGAAAAATCGTTGGAAGAAATGAGCGTCATCTCATCCAATTCCATAGATATTTCAGAATTAGTGCAGCATTCAAAGGCTGTGGTCAAAGGTAAGCTTCCTTTGGATGCACTACTTGGGCTAGCGAACATCTACCAGGGTGCCCAGGTACAAAAAATTCGCGAATTTTCCAAGCAGATGATGGCAGAGCATCCACTCCAGGCATTTTTTGCTGCAACTCATATGTCCGCAGATGGACGAGTAGTTGCCAAACGACCGGGGGCTGATCCTGGAAGTGATGGTTCAGAAGATGCTTTATGGGCGGGGATGGTCAAACATTACGTTATGGAACTCGGAATTGTTGTTCAAGGTAACGTATGGCCAGCTCTTGAAGTCATAAGGTTAGAGCATCGAATACGAGAAAGTGACTTTATACTCCTAGCCCGCCAATCACCATTGGTTCCACCAGGTCGGGAATCCCTTGTCGGAAAGGCGCTATTTGCTGGTTACGACAACGATTTTGTAACTTCGATTCACATCCTCGTACCTCAGTTGGAGCACTTGGTTCGATTTCATCTGAAACAGGCAGGGGTTAACACTACGAACCTCGATCAGAACGGAATCGAGGATGAACACGGTCTTAGCACCCTCATGAATAACATGGAGGTACAGGCCATATTTGGTGAAAATGTAGCTTTCGAGATAAAAGCTCTATTTTGCGACCCGTTTGGTCCGAACCTCCGAAACGAGCTGGCTCATGGTTTGGTTGGGTTTGAACAAGCCCAATCTATGTATTCCATCTATGTATGGTGGCTTATGCTGCGAGTCATTTTCAATACCTTCTGGAATGCGCGTCAACGTGCTATTCAACAGATTGAGACTTCGAAGAGAGTTGAGGAGGATACCGGTGCCTAACACGTCACGGCAGCGGACGTGCGCAATCTGGTAGTGCTGAGTTTGAGGTTAATAGCCGCCGCTGCGTTTTGCCGTTATGCTGCCAGTTCCTTGATAAGGACGCAGCCTTTACATTGATTGTGTATTGCTTAACTCTAGAAGATTGATTCAAGTGTGGCCTAAACTACTTACTAGTTGAGTAAAGTCGTGATGGTGGCAATCATCCTAATTCAGAGCTAACTCGAAGGAAGCTTTTGTTTGATGCAGTTTAATTTCATTACGCTTATCATCTATCTTATTTGCACGGTGTTCACTGTCAGTCCTTTGACAGAAAGTGATCGTGCCAAGCAATCTTCAATGTTGCAATTTTTCAGATCAATGCCCAATGTTGTATCTCAAACAGTGAATGAAAGGTTAGACCACCTAGAAAAAGCAGTCGACAATCTGAAAGAGACACCAAAACCAAAAGATAATTGGGATAAGATCAATGCTGCATCTGGATTGGTATCAGGTGGACTAGTTGCTATTATTAGTATTCTGGCAACTTATATATATAACGAAAGACAGAGAAAAAATTTAGAACAGCAAAAGCAAAGAGAACTTGCAATTCTACAAGTCCAAACTGTTCAAGGCTTTATTCCTCAGTTGCAATCCGACGATCCACAAGCAGTAGAAGCAGCTTTGCTCGCTATTACTGCATTAGGCAATTCTAAGCTCGCAACTGATCTCGCAACATTATTTAAATCGCAAGGAGCGATAGCCGCATTAGAAAAAATAGCAATTAATCCAGATCAAGGATCAGCAGGATTCGCACAAAAATCTTTGTCTAATTTATTTGCACCATTAAAGGGTTTAGTTGCCGAGATTCATGGAAAAGAACATCTGTGGGGAGCTGGCTTTTTGATTGGTTCTGACGGTAGGGTTGTAACTACTGATTTTGTAGTCGATAGCCTAGACGATCCAGGATCTATCCGTGTAAAAATAGCAGATAAATTTTATGATGCAGAACTCATAGCCAAGAAGCCGGAAAATCATTTAGCCTTGATCAGAGTGAAAAATAGTGAAAACTTCTCATATTTGAAACTGGTTGAAAATCCTGATGCAAGTAAAGATACGAACATTTTCATACTAAAACCTGAACCATTCGGAGCAAATCAATGGTTGGGTGCTACTGGGAAAATCATAAAAGAGGTAAGTAGGTCCCATGATATGGAGGTTATTGAAACTACAGTACAAACTGGCGTTGGTACTGCTGGTTCCCCAGCAGTAAATCAGTATGGACAAGTAGTTGGAATGTCTTTTGCATCGAAGCCTAAAGCGTTTGGAAAAACGAATCTATTAATACCAGCGACATATATCATCCAATTTGTAGAAGAAGTAAGCAAGAGTAAAGAAAATTAGGTTTTTATAAATAGTAGAAGTTATACGAAAACTGATGATTTTATTATCCTAAACACGCTAGTCCAAAACTATGCACTTTAGTGCAAGGCTTTAGCTGCTACACACCTTTGGAATAGGTATCTTGTGAAAGTCGGCATCTTGCTGGGCGCTAGTCAGACAGTCTAGTAACCAAAGCGTAGA
>JBCCWF010000613.1:0-3758 GCA_039194035.1 Cyanobacteria bacterium P01_E01_bin.6
CGTTGCCAAATCGTGTCCTCCACCCAACTTAAAACCTATTGAGGTTTTTTATTGACCAGCGGGAATTCTGAGGCCATGATAATGCCTTAATTTGAAACTAACCGTGGCCTATGGCCTCAAACTCCAATCTTGCTGACCTTAGTTAAGTGTTCGTTCAAATTGCTCAAGGTATTTCTGAATCAACTGACGGCCAACTCTCTTATGACATTTCAATGGCACCCCTTCAGTAACCTGCAAGCCAAAGTTCTTTCGGCTGTAAGTGGCACATTTCTCGTCTTGTTTTTGGGGCAGTTGGGCGTAGCACGTTCAATTATTGTGCGTGGTTACATAGACTTAGAGACTGAGCAAGCAGAAACAAATGCTGAACGTCTAGAAAGAGCATTCAGAGAAGATTTAGATGCAGTCAAAGCCGTCGTTATCGATTGGGCTTTCTGGGATGATACGTATGAGTTTGTGCAAACAGAAGATATTGCCTATGTAGAATCCAATATCACTCCTGAGTCTTTTGCCATTCATTCGTTGAATCTGATCGGCATTTTTGATCGGGATAAAAACTTAGTCTATGGACGAGTTTTTGACCTTGAAACAGAAGAGGTATCTGAGATTCCTCCTGAATTACTCGCTACTCTGCAACAACATCCTCAACTACTATACCGCTCTATTGAAGACACTGAGCTAGCAGGTCTTTTACAACTCGGTCAAGAGCTAATGGTCGTCGCTAGTCATACGATTTTGACAAGTGAAGGACAAGGCCCTGGTCAAGGTAGCTTACTCATGGGGCAATATTTTGGTGACACACAGTTGAACTCGTTGTCTGAGACAACTCGGCTATCTGTGGATGGGTTTCTTTTCGACACGGACGATCTACCAAATGATGTGAGGGCGATCGCACCCAACTTGATTGCTCCTTCCAAAAACCTTGCCATACAAACCTTAAGTGAAGAGAAGATTGCTTCCTATGCACTAATTCCTGACTTGTCAGGGGAACCTGCACTAATTCTGAAGTCCAGCGGCGATCGCGATATCTACGAGAAAGGACGGATTAGCCTCCGCTATTATTTCTGGTCATCATTCGTGATTGGTGGTGGGTTTTGCGTACTCATATTACTGCTGCTGCGTCATCTGGTGCTGGCTCGGCTATGGACTCTCAGCCAACAGGTGAGTCACCTAGGGGAGACTAGACAGGATTTGGTGCAGATTTCTCTCCCAGGAAACGATGAGCTAACCCAGCTAGCCAACACAATTAACTGGGCCGTACATCAACTACACCAACGAACAAGTGAGTTAAAAGTAGCGAAACAAATAGCAGAATCTTCAAAAGAGTCAGCAGATGCAGCGAATCGAGCTAAAAGTACCTTCCTGGCTAACATGAGTCATGAGTTACGAACACCGCTGAATGCAATTTTGGGGTTTGCTCAAATATTAGGGCGCGATCGCACGTTGACACCCCAGCAGCGTGAACATACAAATATCATCAATTACAGTGGTGAACATCTCCTCAGTCTCATCAACGACGTGTTGGATATGTCCAAAATTGAAGCCGGTCATATTGAACTCAACCCTAGGTCATTTAACCTGCCATATTTGCTAGAAACGCTAACAGATATGCTGCACCTCAATGCCGAAGAAAAGCATATTAGTCTGATTCTAGAATGTGCGGACGATGTGCCTCAATATGTTTATGGAGATAGCCGTAAACTGCATCAAACCTTGATCAACCTGCTCAACAACGCGATTAAATTTACCACGCATGGTTATGTCAAATTGACCGTAGCTCGTTTAGACGATGCCCACCCTGCCCAATCCACGCCTCAGGCTATCCATCTACAATTTTCTGTTCAAGATACTGGCGTTGGTATTGCTCCAGAAGAACTCTCATTTCTATTTGAGCCTTTTTCTCAAACTCACTCAGGACGGCAGTCTCAGCAGGGTACTGGGCTAGGACTACCCATCAGCCAAAAATTTGTTGAGTTGATGGGGGGAGACTTAACCGTTACTAGTCAACTAGGGCAAGGAACGATTTTTAGCTTCGATAGTTGGATGGAAATTAGGGATAGTGCTGATGCTGATAGAGAAAGTCAGTCCCCCCAACGGACGATTGTCGGCTTGGAGTCAGGCCAGCCTACGTATCGTATTTTGGTGGTGGATGATCGATCCGTAAATCGCAAACTGCTGATTGAGCTGCTTAAGCCAATAGGCTTTGAACTACGGGAGGCTGAAAATGGACAGATGGCGATCGAGCAATGGGAAATCTGGCAGCCTCATCTGATTTGGATGGATATGCGAATGCCCGTTATAGATGGCTACGAAGCAACCCAACAAATTAAGGCGCGGCTGAAGGGACAAGCAACCATCATCATTGCCCTTACTGCAAGCACCTTAGAAGAAGAAAAAGCAATCGTGCTTTCTGCTGGGTGTGATGATTTTGTACGTAAGCCATTCCAACAAAGCACGATTTTCAGCAAAATAGCGGAACACTTAGGCGTGCGCTATCACTACGATGTAGAAGAAAATGTTCAAGAGTCATCCATAACAAATGAACAAACATGTGACAGTTCAATCGAATCTATGTTGGCAACGATGCCATTAGATTGGCTACAACGGCTCCACCAAGCCACAATTCAACTCAAAGGCCAGGATATTATTACTCTTCTTGGTGATATCCCCCAAGAATATAGCGATTGCCAAGATGCTATTAAAGTCAAAGTTGATAACTTTGACTTTGACCAAATACTGACTTTTATTGATCCTGTTCTCAATGCGCCCCACCGTGACGTTCCCAGTGCTCAAATTGAAGGTGGAAAGCAATTGTCTCCTTCTCAAAAGGAATAACCTGATCGCGATGACAAGATTTCTTGTGTGATCTGAGAGATTTTGAGTTACCCAATTTTCCATGGCGAGACTAGCATTTCTCATGCATTACCCCATCAATGAAACACTCCACACAACGTTAACGAGCGATAACACGCCTAATCGAATGCTCAGTGATAGTAAAATTCTGGTGATTGATGATTCCCCAGATAATCTCCGAGTGTTGTCTTCGGCATTGGCGAAAGACAACTATGATGTACGCTGTGCCAAAAGCGGTTCAATGGCATTTAAGGCAATGGAAACAACCTTGCCTGATCTAATCCTGTTAGACATTCGTATGCCTAACATGGATGGGTATGAAGTTTGTCAACGGCTCAAAGCTAATCCTGCAACCCGAGAAATCCCAGTTATTTTTATCAGCGCCTTGGATGCGGCTTTTGATAAAGTCAAAGCCTTCAAGTGTGGTGGCGTTGACTTCATCACCAAACCCTTTCAGGTTGAAGAAGTCTTGATCCGAGTTTGCAATCAACTAGAACTACAATCCGCTCGAACTCGCCTGGCTCAGCTCAATAATGAACTGGAACAACGAGTATTGCAACGTACACGACAGCTCCAAGCCGTCAATCAACGCCTTAAAGCAAGTGAAGAAAGCTTGGAAAGCATCTTAAACACAGTACAAGATGTAATCTGGTCAGCAACGCTTGAACCATTCCAAATCCTTTATTTGAATCCAGCCGCAGCGACTGTTTATCAGCGCCCTGCAAGAGATTTTCTAACCCGTAGTACGTTGTGGTTTGAAATTGTTTATCCCGATGATCATGCAAACGGTATTCAATGTCGAAACTGCACTCACTAGTGAGTGCCTTCATGGATTGCATTACGTTTGCATGATCATCGGGATAAACAATTTCAAACCACAACGTACTACGGGTTAGAAAATCTCTTGC
>JBCCWF010000614.1:0-3754 GCA_039194035.1 Cyanobacteria bacterium P01_E01_bin.6
AGCCCCGGAGGGGCGCTCCCTAGGTTTTTAAAGTGAGTTTATTTATGTCTATCTACTTACCTGGACGGAATTAAAACTAAGACTCCAAATCCTGTGTCGTCCGCTGCGCGAGCAGCACAGGATTTGGAAGGTTACGTTTAATGATGGCTAGCAACTTAATGTGTTTTACATGACTTGGAAAACTTCTCAGATGGATTACGAAGAAATGAGCGATTGCAGCGCGCTGAGAGCGCCTCAACCACTCATGTCTTCGTAACCTTTGCCAAGTCGTTTACTTTAAACAGCTTGTATTTCAAGACGGGACTCTGGGCGCTGAACACCCCAGAATCCCGTTAATTTTTCCTGGTTAAGTGATAAGGGATCAAATGCCTAAATCAAGACGGGCGTGATAAGCCTCAACCAGAATATCTTCATCCCGTTTACTGTCGATAGACGATGCCCCAATGTCAGAATAGAAGCTTTCATCGTAAGATCTCGTGCGAATGACGACTGGCATCGGAACAGCGTGCCCTAATAAAAGAGCTTGTTGTTTGGAATCTAGTTTTGAAAGAACTGAACGTAGATTTTGGCTACCAGATACTCCGGTAAAGATGGCGTCGATGTCTTTTTCATCATTCAGGAGAGCCGTAATGCGAGTACCAATTTGCGACATGACTTCGTTATCGATGCCAGAAGGCCGCTGATCGACAACTAGCAGCGTGACAAAGTATTTCCGCATTTCACGGGCAATCGTGCCAAAGATGGTTTGTCTAACCGTTGCTGGGTCTAAGAACCGATGGGCTTCTTCGATGGTAATCATGAGCTGAAGGGGGCGATCGCTGGGATTTTTGGTCTGTAGGAATTTTTCTGACTTGCGAACATAGCTGGCGTGAATTCGGCGAGCAATGATGTTCGTCGCCAACATATACGACAGCATGTTGGACTGAGAACCAAACTCAACCACAACATGCTTGCCCGCTTCAAGGGATTGCAGAATATGCTTGACATCATCATGGGGACGGGAGTCGCGAATGTATTTCAAGTCATCAAGTCGGGTCAGCTTCCTCTGGAGAGCCATGATGGAAGACTTGCTGCCCATTTTGACTTCACAGAACTCTTGAATTTCTTCGTTGCTCATGGAAAGCAGCCGCGAGATCCACGCTTTTCCGAATTCATTGCGGAGGATGATTGCATTCTCTAGGCTTGCTTCCGATAGATTCAGCTCGTTGCGAACGAGCGCTAAGTCTTCGACTTCGATTTGGCCGTAGCTAATATAAAGCTCTTGAGCATCGCGCACACCTCGTCGCTGAGTAGAGTCAGGATCAAGGGTGTAGATCTGCACCTGGTCTGGGAATAGCTGTCGCAGCCCCTTCACCGTGGAGAAGTGTTTGCCTTCTCGCGCGGCTTCCCAACCATACTCAGAGTGCATATCAAAGATAAGGTTGACGGCTGCTCGCTTGCGAATCACGCCAGACAAAAGCAGTCGCGTGAGAAAGGATTTACCCGTGCCAGATTTACCGAAGACGCCATTACTACGCTCAACAAATCGATCCAAATCAATGCAAATAGGCACATCCATATCAATCGGCTGACCAATCGCAAAATTGCGTCGATGCGGATCATCTTCCCACCCAAACACAAGCCGAAAGTCTCGCTCACTTGCTTCATAGACCTGACTAAAGTGACTGGGCACTGTTTTCACAGGCAGCAACTCGATGTCATCCCCTGATTGGAATACGGGATGAGTCGGCATTGTTGCGGATCCGGTGCCTTGGGAATCACCGTCAGGCTCTGGACTGTAAACGTGATTCTCAACGTGCGTTCCCGCAGATGTGAGCATGAGCATCGGCGCAAGCTCAACCATGCCGTAGGTGCCTGTTCCGGCTAAAACCGCTTGCAGGAATGTGTTGGATGGATCGGGAGGATCAGCCAAGATACGCTGACTTGCAGTTCCCAACGAGACATTCGTGAGCAAACAAAAAAAGTGCGATCGCACGCCTTGAACCACTAAAAACTTACCAACGCGCATCTCTTCAACAGAGATATCTGAGTGCAGTCGCACCTCTAACCCCTGATTTAGAGACCCTTGAACGACAGATCCTAGTGGCGTTGGATGTTCCATCACACTCGTTACAAAGAATATTGAAGTAGTCAGTATGTACCATGATATTAATGTACTTTAGATCGCTCTAGATCGTTTCGGGTTTACCGTTGAGATGGTTGAATCTGTTGAGGAGGCTCCGAATGCGAACAAACGCAGCGATCGCCCTCGTACTCATTACCCTGTCAGCAAGTGTTGGCCTTGCAACTCGCCTGTATGTGCCGAATCCTCTGGGGCACATCATCTTTGTCATCACTCGTATCTGGCTGCTGTTGCTGCCGATTGTCTGGTTTCTCATCGTTGATCGGGGGCATCTGCGATGGCAGCGCCCGTCGATGCGAGACATGAAGGCCGGTCTTGTGATTGGAGTGACCATGGCCGGGGTCATTATCGGAGCCTATGGTGCCGTTGGAACCCGATGGTTGAATCCATCAACGGTACAAACAGCTGCACACAATATTGGGCTAGCATCGCCGTTGGCCTATCTTGCCTTCGCGATTTATTTCACGGTGATGAATGCCTTCGTTGAAGAATACATCTGGCGGTGGTTTGTGTATCGTCAGTGGACGGTGTTGGTGCAGCCACAGACGGCAGTGTGGCTAGCAGCGCTGTGTTTCACCCTGCATCACATCATTGTCCTGTATGGATATACCGGAAACGGACTGGTGACCATCGTTGGCTCCACTGGAGTGTTTATTGCCGGAGCCGTGTGGTCGTGGTGCTTTCTCCGATACCAGTCCCTATGGGTTTGCTATATCAGCCATGCGTTAGCCGATTTGGCGATCGCCCTCGTCGGTTGGCATCTATTGTTTTGAGTGTTTTGAGGGATTACTATTCCTTGCTCCAGAGCGCTAACCCTCCGCCTCGCCCACGGGCTGCAATATAGTCATCGGTTGCTGCAATAAACGCAAAGAAAGGCAGCTTGCCGATTGCCTGTTGTTGAAAGTCTTCCGTTTGGGGTGAACGTCCGGGTAATGCACCTGCATAGAGCTGCTTTCTTCCTACTGTCACTTCCATCTGATGAAAGTCAAATGCCATCAGGTTTTTCCCATCTAAGTATTTCGCTGGCCCCGTGAGTTGCAGTCGAACAGCACCCAGTTGGAGTGCATTGGTAATGGTCAGGATGGGGAACTTGGGTATGTCTGACGTAGATGGCGTGGAGCTCTTGCTATCAGGCGTGTGAGCAAAGGCGAGAGTAGCATTAATCCAGCTTGGTACATAAAAGCCACTGCCCTGAACAACACCTGCAATATTGCGAGACTTCCGACTAGCCCCAAAGCGAAAGCGCCAAGTCCCGAGTAACGATTCGACTGAATAGGTATTGCGGTGTTGCTTGCAGTGCTTTTCAGCCTGCACGAGTGCAGTCACCATCGTTTTACTGGAAGGGCGATCGCCCGTTTTCTGCTGAAATGCCTGGACGGCCTGGAGCAGACTATCTGTGCTGGGATGATGTGGAGCGGGCGACGAATCACCTGAATCTAAGTTTGAAGACATCTATAGGGAGAGGGACGACAGTGAATAATCGAAAACCCAGTGGGCATTTGTGCATTGTATGTGGGCATTTGTGCAACGTACATACCATTAGTTTTCCTGAATTCTCAAGATTACGAAACGACTTAGGGATCTGCAAATAAAAAAGATACCCAATAGAGGGGCGGCGGGCTAAGCCCGCCG
>JBCCWF010000615.1:0-3734 GCA_039194035.1 Cyanobacteria bacterium P01_E01_bin.6
AAAACCCCAGCGGGGGGGGGCGGCCTACCCCCCCCACCCCTCTATTGGTACTTTATTTTCTAGTAAGTCTCTTAGGTGCTCGATATTGCTGTATTTGAGAGAGAAATATCTTGGCTCAATGGAGGAAAGGCTTTGTATTGAGTACCTCGGTATAGCGCTCCGCGCTATACAATTCAGAATCAGGAGGATTAACAACCATTTAGTTGACTCTCCTCAAGTGTTGGATTGAGGTCAGCCACAGAACGTAGATCTTCTTCTGTCATCCATCCGATATCGCCAGGACGCAAAGCTAATTCAGATAATGGAATATTTGGGATAGATTCTTGCGTTTCGCCACTCACCACAGGCTCATTTGTATTCACGGGAATCTGACACACCATTAAGCGAATCCATCGCCTTTGTCCTTCGTCTTCTTGCTGGCGAATTATTTTTAGAACAGTCCCAGAAAATATAGGGCTTGGAGCGGAAATGGTCTCTTCCGTTCGTAGTGCTTCGGGCTGCTGTTGTTCGGAGGGAGATGCGTCTTCGACGGGAACAGAGGCTCCTGCTTGATCAGCGGCTGTTTCTGAAGACGTTGACACTGCATCAGTGGATGGAACGGATGTGGTGGGCGAAAAAGACGGTTCAGGATAGAGCGTGAGAATAGGTTGTGAGTCGTCAGTGTTCAGACCTGGGCGATCGCTCAGGTCTGAACGACTGATTTGCACAAATGCTCCAATCTGCAAGGGCGAAACGATGGCCTCTAGTCTTGGAGCATCGCCATTGTCATTTGTCAGGGAGCTATTCTCAGGAGTTGTTGATAGTTCTTCATCTCTGGACGCAGAATCGTTGAAGCCAAGCCAGGTATCAATGCGATCGCTAACTGAAGGGAGCAATACATAGGCGAGGATCCCACCCAGACTCAACAAGAAGACAATTCCGAAGAGTAATGAAATGAGTGAGCGTAAGCTCATGACGGAATCGAGCGTTGTTGGTGGGCTGCCTGCTACCACCGGTTCTGGACTGACAAGCTTTGTCGGTGCAGCATTATGTTGCTTCTGTGCTGACGTCACTGACTGTGGCGCTGTATGGGGTATTCCCCTGGATGACAGGCCGGGAATGGAAAAGGTTAGCTGTGGAGGGATGGCTAAACTTGCGTCTAACGTGAAGGCTGATGGATGGTGTGCTGACCATCGAATGAGGCCAACGGTGACATTATCATGTCCATTTTGTTGGTTTGCCTCATCCACAAGATTTTTAACCGCGTCAGCTAAGTCTCTTGCTTTGGAGCCCAATAAAGGTAGGAGATGACTCTGCCAGAGGCCATCAACTAGGTCATTGTCACTCAGTCCATCCGAGCAAAGCAAGATCATGCCATCACCATCAAGCACAATGCGCTGGACAGTGGGATGTAGTGAGCCTGAGGAACCCATCCCGAGTGCTTGAACAAGAGAACCGGAGCCAGGGTGAACCAAGGCACTACGGTAGGTTCCATACCCTAGTCGGGCTTCTCGAGACGCAACGTCATCATCAAGGGTGATTTGATGGCAGCCCTGTTGTGTGATTAAGTAGGCTCGACTATCTCCTAAATGAGTAATGTACAATTCATGATTCTGTACCAATCCCATGACCAAGGTGGTCCCCATGCGTTCGCGATCTCGTCGATCTTCTTGATCATTCCGTTCGCTAATGAGGTCATTCGCAGAGCAGACTGCTTTCCGAAGCTCTGTGATTAGGGCTAGAGGTCTCATGCGACCAAACGGGAAATCGCAAAGATGTTGATGCACCTTATCAATGGCTAACCCCGATGCAACCGCTCCACCTAAATGGCCTCCGATTCCATCACACACAATGACTAAGGAGGACTCAAGTTGAGCTGCCGTTTTTTTATTGCTTTTTGAATTGAGGTAAATGGTGCCTGGTTGTTTAGGGTAACAAGCATCCTCATTCCGAGGTCGTGTTGGCCCTTTATCCGTTTGACTGGCGAGTTGTATCTGACGAACTTGAAATTGGCCTGCTGTCGTCAAGGCTCGATCGAGACACGCGACCAATTGTCCGGGATGTTTAATGCTTCCATCTATGAGGTGTTGACACAATCCTTCAAGGAATGGATGGACAGAAGGCTGAACATCGTTTAACCACTGTTGCCATAGAATCCCTAACTGATTGAATAATGATGCGCCAACTCCTGCTGTTTGCCGCTGATCAGGCTGTAATTCCAGAAGGCGAATCAACGAATCTTCGGTTCGAATTAACTCAGGATTTAGAAGACTTGATACGACTCGTTCTGATGCCAACGGTTGCCAGAGCTTAGCCAATTGCCAAAGCCAGTTAAGTTGGCGCATTGCAGAAGCTTGTGCCCATTGCTCTGTAATGGATGGGAAAAGAGCAATCGAGGGTTCTGGTGACGGTATTGATGGGATGCCTGATCTGGATAAAACTTTGCTTTGTATGGGTGTGGCGATCGCCGCCTGTTCAAGCAGTAGAACACAATCTGAGTTGGTTGTTCCATCTATTGTTGCCCAGCCATAAGCCTGTGGAACATTTGCCTGATAAGCATTGAGTTTGAGATAGGGGAGAACAGACTCTGGAATGGTATCTAAGGTGGTCGGCGATACGCCAGGCTGAGTATCTAAAAATATGCGCGGTGCTTTGCAGAGATAGCGATCGCCCAAATATTGCCCTACTTGAACAGCCTGTGCAGCCTGGCCAATCCCCCAAACATATCGTTTGGGCAACCGCGTCCGGCACCGCTCACAAAAGTGGTGCGTTTCCGCATTTGGAGCTTGACAGCTGTAATTTGGGCAGTAAAGCATCACTGATGCCCTGACACACATCAGGGGCATAAATTATGATTTGGTCTTACCTAAGATACCTTAGACACGATTCCGCAACCTTAACGGTCTGAGCTCAAAGAGTATGCGAATAGAATTAGCAGTAACAATTTTACTGTTCACCATTCAATTCAGCTTCAACAACCAACGAATTCTACACTAGAAGCAGCGTAGCTGTGTACGCCTTTGCACAAGACCCAGACATTACCGCCCTTCTATTCTGCGGCATAAGCTTCTGCCTAATACCAATATTCATCACTATGGACTGGCATTTAGGGAAATGAGTAACTTTTTTCATCACATAGAGTTGATTCAAATATATCGTGAGGCTGAATACATCAACCTAGGTACAGCTTCGTTCACTGCACTCAGATGAATCCTTGACTCACACTAAACCATCTTTACAAGGGCTAAACAGTGATATCCGCATCAACCTGAGGGAGACCCATACTGAAATTACGGACGCGGCTGTTGAGATTGTAAGAAAGTGTGCCATCTTGCAAGAGCGATCGCACAAAGTGTTCTAAGTCGGATCCAATCCGCCGAAGATTATAGTCGGTTAATTCGTCACCAGCAGCAGCTTCAACAAGCTCATCAAATTTTCGATAAACTGCTTCTAGAGCTGCATCACTCCAATTCAGTTCATTATCCGGATCAACATCAAGTGTGAGCTTATCGTCACAAGGGATTAACTGTTCATCATCGATCTCAGCACTAAAAATACGAATGTGTCGGGTTGTAGACTTCAAAAGCATGGTCTAGGTTTAGGCATATATAACATCACCTATTGTAATCAGGACTTGGCCATTCTTAATGATTGTCACAATTACAATTGGTGTTCTATCACCCACAGGCTTATACGTATAGCGCTCCGCGCTTAAGTTGAACCAATATTTTTGTGGAAAGCCGCGCTCCGCGAGG
>JBCCWF010000616.1:0-3732 GCA_039194035.1 Cyanobacteria bacterium P01_E01_bin.6
CAATAGAGGGGCGGCGGGCTTAGCTCGCCGCCCCTCTATTGGTAGTTTATTTTCTAGCAAGTCCCTAAGTCCCTCGGCACAGAGCCTATCGTGTGCCAAGAATCATGCCAGCCAGAATGAGAAATCCGATCCAGACATTTTGGCTGAAAATACGGCCATAGGTCGATTGGTGTGGACGTTTTGGCCTTAAATCCATATATTGCAATGCCCACCCCGCAATGGCGATCGCCATTGCAATCGGAAAGATGATATTGAGCTTCAGCACCATGCCCGTCAAGCTCAGCAAAACCGCTGCTCCCATGAAAAAGAGGCCAACGGCATCAGCGGCGCGATCGCCAAAAAATAAGGCACTGGAATTCACCCCCAGCTTTTTATCATCCTCTCGATCGGCCATCGCATAGACCGTGTCAAATCCCATGGTCCACGAGACCACCGCTGCCCACAAAAACCACGCCGCAATACCGAGTGTTCCAGTCACCGCCGTCCAGCTAATCAACACAGCAAAGCCCCAGTTCAGCGATAGCACAAGTTGTGGCAATGGAAACACTCGCTTTGCCAACGGATACAGCACGATAAACGGAATAGCGGCTACACATAGCCCAAAGCTGAGAGGGTTGAGATACAGTGCAAGCCCCCCGGCACAAGCAAACGCGACTAACATCACCACAATCCCTGTTTTTACTGTGAGGGCACGAGAAGCCAGAGGGCGTTGGCGCGTCCGTTCAACGTTTGGGTCAATATTGCGATCCCATAAATCGTTAATCACACAACCTGCGGCGCTCGTCGCCAACGTGCCTAATATAATGACTCCAACGAGAGGTAAGGGAGGCCACTGTCCTTCTTCAATGCTATGAGCCCCTAAATAGACAGCCCACAGCGCTGGAATCATTAAAATTAAGCGTCCAGCGGGCTTATTCCATCGGAGTAGGCGTACAATTGTACGCCAGGTCGGTTCTCGTTTGAGGTTAGACTCAGCCGTCATGATTAGACTCAGGATGTTGTACGATGCCTAGGCGTTCATCTCTCTCGAAATAGGGCATCGCTAGGATGAAGAGGAGCGTGTTGAGCAATCCTCTAAATCGTGATAAGTACCTGGGCGTAATTAAAGCCAAACCCCCAAATCCTGTGCCACTCCCTGCGTGGGCGACACAGGATTTGGAAAAGTACGTTTAATTATGGTTAGCTACTTATTGCCTATTCATCGAGGCGAGACGCCAAGCTACTTTCTACTCAAGGCTGAGAAATTAAGAAACCCTATATCTTTATTTTGTGTGGGCGTTACAGCGAAGCCGTGGCGCTCATACAAAAATCGGGTTGTACTTCATTTCTCATTCCTAAAGCATCATATCGCTGTTCCATTGTCAGACGCATGATTATTGCCGTTGCCAGCTTCAAAGGAGGAGTAGGCAAAACTACAACAGCCATTCATTTAGCGGCGTATTGTCAAAAGTACGCAGACACCGTGTTGATTGATGCGGATCCGAATCGGTCGTCCACAGCGTGGAGTCAACGCGGAAAGCTTCCCTTCGATGTCGTAGACGAATGGCAGCCTGCCCGCATGCGGCACTATGGCCACGTCATCATCGATACACAAGCTCGACCCATTCCCGAAGACTTGGCCATCATCGCAGATACGTGTGAACTGATTATTCTGCCGACAACACCCGATATTCTTGCCTTAGATGCCCTGACGCTGACGCTCGAATATCTCCACGCTATTGATGCACGGCGCTATCGTGTGTTGTTGACTATCATTCCTCCCAAACCCAGCAAAGATGGTCAACAAACCCGCGACATGCTGAACTCTGCTGGTATTCCTGTTTTTCAGGGGAGCATTCGACGACTGGCGGCATTTCACAAAGCCGCCAGTGCAGGAAAGTTGGTCTATGAAATTAATGACCAGCGCGCCTCCCTAGGATGGGATGACTACCAACATATTGGGAGTGAGTTACTTGGAAAAGAGCCTGGCTCGTAGCTCCCAATCTTGGCAATGCTGTCCATAATGCTCCCCACGATGAAGAACCGCTGAAGAATGAAAACCAACCCATATGAAATCGTTGACCAGGAGAGTAGCGCATTAAAATCTGTGTCCGCAGATGGCATTCAAGGAGACTTTTTTTCTGGGTTTGGGGCTGCTGTCACTGATGCGAACGAGTTGGTAGGGCAATCGTTGCCGATGCCAAATGCCAGCGTTGTTTTGTATCGCAATTTTTTTGATCCTCGAACGAGCGATCGCCTGTTTGAGCAGTTGCGAGACGAGATTAATTGGCGACAGGACAGAATAAAGATCTATGGCAAGGAAATCGATTTACCAAGGAAAACAGCTTGGTACGGTGATAACGGCAAATCATATTCGTATTCAGGTATCCATCTCATCCCTGCCCCTTGGACACCAACATTACTGCAGGTGAAGGCGCGGGTTGAAGACGCAGTGGACGTTCGGTTCAATAGTGTTTTGCTGAATCTCTATCGGCACGGAACTGATAGCATGTCGTGGCATGCTGACGATGAACCGGAACTCGGCCAGAATCCTGTCATCGCCTCTGTCAGTTTTGGTGGAACAAGAAGATTAGTGTTTCGGCACAGGCACAATAAATCATTGAAGACGGACGTTGAGTTAACGCATGGAAGCTTCCTGTTGATGGCTGGGGACACGCAACATTTCTGGCAGCATCAGGTTCCAAAAACAGCACGAACAGTAGCACCAAGAATAAATTTGACTTTCAGGGTGATTATGGATTAATGGGCGATGAAACAGGGGAAAGTCATTTCTGTGCAGGAATTCTGGAATATTGCAGAATTTTCTTGACACACATTTGTAGAAGGCTGCTAGTATAGAAAAGCCTAATTCGTTGGGGCGTCGCCAAGTGGTAAGGCATCGGGTTTTGGTCCCGACATTCCTAGGTTCGAATCCTAGCGCCCCAGTTTCAAGAAATTGATGATCAGATCAGTGAATAATCTGTAAGTAGATAGCCATAATTAAACGTATCCTCCCAAATCCTGTGCCGCCCGCTGCTCGGGCGGCACAGGATTTGGGGTTTTGCTTTAATTACGTCCACGTACTTAATTTCTGGCTCATAGCTTAAGTTGGAACGATTGTAAGGCGATCGCCCATCTTGGAGAACGATGGCTCCATTGAATCACGCAGCTCTACAGGAAGCATCTTTTGAGTTTTGAAGCACTTGGATTTCTATGAGAAATCAAATTCACAGGAGCGTTTGGTATGATGTGTAGCGAGTGGAGCAGTCGTAATCTGCTGTCAACGACTCCGCTAGACGTCAGATAATTTACCTGTTGAACTGAGTCCTGTGTCTCAAACCTATCACGCTCAAGTATTCGTAACGCTACGTCCTTCTGTCCTGGATCCAGCTGGAACGGCTGTCCAATCCGGTCTTCATCACCTAGGGTTTCCATCGGTCGACCATGTCCGCATTGGCAAGTATGTGGAGTTAACTCTCGAAGCGACGAATGAAGCCGATGCTAAAAAACAGCTTGATCAAATGTGTGATCAGCTTCTTTCTAACCCAGTAATTGAGAACTATCGGAGCGAGCTCAATGCAGTCGTGCCATCCTAAAAGGATTTGGACTTTTAACACATGGGTTACCAGAAGAAAAATAGTCCATGCGGTGCATGAACTGTCGTAGGGTCAATCTCAGTAAAATCAATTGAGTTGACTAAGGGAGCATGCAAAAATAACTTGAACATTTTTTGATTCTGACTCTATCCTGAAA
>JBCCWF010000617.1:0-3726 GCA_039194035.1 Cyanobacteria bacterium P01_E01_bin.6
CACAAATCGGCGAAAAAGTGAGATAGCATAAGCCTTGAGGCAATGAATTCTGAGTCTGTTTATGATGTATGTGGCATCTTAAGGTTCAGATATTGAGAAATAAGTGTTGTCGGTCTGCAATTTCTGCTCTCTTACGTTCTTTGCTTTGATTAAGATTTGAAAATTGGTTGCACTACATCACGTTTTTCAATAGTCATATTGGGCAAGTAGCTATGTCGGATAATCGCACCGGAAACTCAGGAGCATTAGTGGGTGGGTTCTTGTTAGGAGCTGCATTAGGAGCCGTTTCGGGTTTGTTGCTTGCACCAAAGACCGGAAAAGAAACTCGCCGATTGCTCAAGAAATCAGCAGATGCATTACCTGATATTGCAGAAGATTTGTCTACTAATGTCCAGTTGCAAGCCGATCGACTTTCTACCTCAGCTCTAAGAAATTGGGATGGAACCTTAATCCGCCTGAAAGATGCGATCGCCGCTGGAATAGAAGCGAGTCGTCAAGAAAATCGCCGCCTTTCTAAGACAGCAGTGAGCAGAACCTCTGAAGGAATACGTGACACAACGTCATCACCTTCAGACACCCAGTGATCGAAAGGCTTGTATTCTTGCATCTCTGACTGTGTTGTGGCGACACAGGCATCACTTAAATCCAAGCGTTGAGTAGTGGCTAAGCAATAACGTATGGGAATGAGAGGGTAAGCATTGGTAGTTGATCCGTTCCTGTGGCTAAGCATATCGATCCTCATGGTTGCGGTCAGCCTGGTCATCTTTCTAGCTTCTTTATTACCCACGATTCAAGAACTGAATCGAGCAGTTCGAGGTGCTGAACACTTGATTGAAACACTGAATCGTGAGCTACCAACCACACTAGATGCGTTGCGTTCAACAAGTCGCGAACTCAATCATCTGACGGAGGATCTTGGAGATGGGGTGGAAAGCGCGAAACAGATTGTGCAACAAGTCGATCGAGGATTGGAAGAAACGGAAAAACAATTGGTTCAAGCACGCATTACCTCACAGAGTGCGATCGCAGGGGCAAAAGCTGCCTGGAATGCTTTCTTTCAGGTGGATCGTAATCGAGCTAAACAACCGACGTCTTCTTCCACGGACCATGTTTCATCGCAGCTCAGGAAACAGCCCAATGCCAACACTCTGCATGTTGACGAGAATTCCCACGACCATCGGACAGCCTCTAAAAAATCTCAGCTGTGATTTGCATTGCCTGACGCAACAGTCAAGCTCCAGAGGGCTTATAACTTAAGCCAGGAAGAATGTAGCGAGATTCTGGGGCGTTGAGCACCCCATAATCTCGCCTTAAAATACAAGCCCTCCAGAGAACAACACTGAACGATGCATTGCAATTCGTTCAATGTTGTTCTATTGGGATTTTGATTCACTTATTGCCGTAGCCTTTTCTTAAATCGCCAACTATATAGCGCCCAATATATAGCGCTATTCAACCGGATTAAGCAAGATGTTGATTGTTCGGTGTGGCCACGTTCATGTAGGAGTACATCGTCATGTCATTTAGTAGAAACGATTCCGTTAGCGATGATTTCAATGTAGGATTAGATTAAATTAAAGAAATGTTAACTAATGTAACGTCACCTTCTATGAGCCTCTGCTTCTTGATAGATCAGTGACTTTTGCCAAAATTAATACGCCAATGAATATGCCGCATCGCTCGTTTCAGAATGTCACAAAATACTGGGTCGCATTGTTTGTTGCATTATTGCTATGGGCGATCGCCTCTCCTGCCCTTGCGTTTGACAACCCAGCATTATTGCCATCTGAACCGACAAACGTCATTGATTTGGCAGACTCGCTTGCAAGTCTTCAACAAGAGCAATTGGATAAAAACTTAAGCACATTTGAGCAGGAAACAGGCTGGAAACTACGGGTCTTGACCCAATATGAGGAAACACCTGGGCGCGCTGTTAAACGGTTTTGGAATTTGGATGACCGCAGTGTCATGCTCATTGCCGATCCACGCGGTGGAAATTTGCTGAATTTTAGTGTAGGAGATGCCATCTATCAACTATTACCCCGTACGTTTTGGATTGAGCTTCAAACTCGATACGGTAATCAGTTTTATGTTCGAGATCATGGCGAAGGCGCTTCCATTACGGATGCATTGAATGCAATTCAGACATGTCTGGATAGAAACGGATGCAATGTCGTGCCAGGATTGCCTAAAGAGCAGTGGGTATTGACTCTAGTGACCTCGATTGTCGGAGGCATTGTATGTGGTTTTGCCGCTCAACCCCGAAAGTCAGATCAGGCGATCGCCTGGCAATGGATTCTTATTTTCTCCCCACTCTGGGGTATTCTGTTCCTTGCATTCGGCATTGGTCCCGTTGTTACTCGAACATCAGATTGGATACCACTAGCCCAGAATGTTTCGGGCTTTGCTCTTGGGGCGATCGCAGCTTACTTAATTCCCATGCTCAGCGCTTCACCTCCATCGGAGAGCGAAATGTAAGTAGATAGACATAAATAAACTCACTTTAAAAGCTCCTGAGGGGCGCTCCCAATGTTTTTGAGTTTTTAGTTTAATAACGCCAAACTATTTAAGTGACCCAATTAAGTGATCCAAGATAGCTGATAAGCCAGATAGGATAGATAAAAATAGTAAAGGGAAGGGAACGTAAAGGTACACTCGACTTCCCCTTCAAATATCTAGCTTGTCCTTTGGTTAGATTCAATTATTTTCGGGAAATGTTTGCTTTAAATCATCAACAAGTTCATCGAGTTCCTCTAAAGCTTGATTGACGTCAATCCGAAGAGTTCCAAGATCCGGTTGTTCTAAAAGCTGTACAAGAGCATCCCTCTTGCTTTCAATATCTAGGATTTTGCTTTTCAAGAGTGTAGGCTCCATAAATTGCTCCATTGAATAATGAGTTACTGCAATAAGCATAGCGACAAAAATGGCATAAGCTTATGCCTTAGCTATCAAACCGACCAGATAAATAATTGTAAATAGAACTTTATTAATTAACATGCTCCCTAGAATTTCGTTAGGCACTATTGGGTTAGTGGGTGGAGGTATTCTCACCATTATTGGATTTATCGCTTATTTTATGGACTATGCGACCTTGAACCTCGTTGGGTTCTTTTACGGCATTCCAGTATTGCTCGGTGGGTTTGCCTTAAAGGCGGCTGAACTAAAACCTGTGCCATTTGATCCACCAACATCGGAATCTGTCCTAGAGTTGAGAGAACGCCAAGCGACAGAAACGCAAAATCAGGTTCGGAAAGATGTGACTCGCTATCGATATGGGCAAAGTTCACACCTGGAAGACGCATTAGATCATCTGGGTTTGGGGCCTACTGATGAAGAACGCCCAATGTTAGGTTATCTGAGAGAAGAAGACATAGAAGGGCACTACTCATTGACGTTAGGATTCTATTCCCCACTAATTGACCTTGAAAAGTGGCTGTCCAAGAAGGAAAAAATGGAGCGCTTCTTTGCACCTAATGTTCATGTTGCAATCCAGAGTCCTGAGGAAGAAATCATTGAACTCCAGTTGCTCACTAGCACCTCAACAGATAAGTTGGAGTCTTGATGACGCTAGGGTTATTGATAAGTAGCTAGACATCAGTAAACGTAACCTTCCAAATCCTGTGCCGTCCGCGCAGCGGGCGGCACAGGATTTGGGGTTTTGGTTTTAATTTCGTCCAGGTACTTATAGCTATTCTTTAAATATCCTGACTGCGATGATGAAGTCAC
>JBCCWF010000618.1:0-3704 GCA_039194035.1 Cyanobacteria bacterium P01_E01_bin.6
AAAAATATATGTCCTAACCTACGTGCGGACTGCTATAGCCATGACATTTCTGAGTTATGGGCAAACCTCGTCTAGACTAGGAACTGTCCCACATGTCACGCTGGCTGAGCGGAGTCGAAACCAGATCCCCTGCAAAAGTCCCTTTGACTCCGCGCAGGGAACGATTACGAATGGCATGGTTGGACGCTTCGCGTTTTAATACATTCGCGTTTTAACAATTCGCGTTTTGATATAGCAGTCCGCGCTTAAGTTGGAGGCAGCTCCAACATGAGCCGAACGTCCAGCGTATCCATCAGCTGTTTTCCCTACAGCACGTCTCGTCCCATAAACGGTTGCAACACGTCAGGAATGTGCACCGTGCCGTCTGGCTGCTGATAGTTTTCCAAAATCGCAGCCATGGTTCGGCCAATCGCCAACCCAGATCCATTCAGCGTATGCACCAACTGCGTTCCTTTCTTCCCAGGTTCCTTAAAGCGAATGCTGCCACGTCGTGCTTGGAAGTCGGTACAGTTTGAGCAGCTTGAGATCTCACGATATTTCTCTGAAGAGGGTAGCCACACCTCTAGGTCATAGGTTTTCACAGCGGAAAAGCCCAAATCCCCCGTACATAGTGCAATCACTCGGTAGGGGAGCTTTAGCGCTTGCAGCACGGCTTCGGCCTGTTGGGTCAGAGATTCCAACTCATCAAATGAGGTGTTGGGGTGGACAAATTTGAACATTTCCACCTTATTAAACTGATGAAGTCGGATGAGTCCTCGGGTGTCGCGACCATAGCTGCCTGCTTCTCGACGAAAGCAGGGCGTGTAGGCGCAGTGATAGATGGGCAGGTCGTTGCTGGAGAGAATGTCATCCCGATAGAGACTGGTCACCGGCACCTCTGCCGTTGGGGTGAGCCAGAGATCGTCGCGATCGCACTTAAAGCTTTCGTCGGCAAACTTGGGCAGTTGTCCTGATGTAATAAGGGACTGAGTATTGATCAGAAATGGGGGCATCACCTCCGTGAAGCCTTCTTTGATGTGGAGGTCGAGCATGAACTGAATCAGTGCCCGTTCAAGAGCTGCCCCCGCACCCAAGAGCGTGACAAAGCGACTCTGGGCAATGCGTACCGAACGCTCAAAATTGAGGATCCCGAGCTTTTCTCCAATTTCCCAGTGGGGCAAAATGTCTGGATGTTTGGGCAGATAGTCATCGCCCCATCGACGCACCTCGACATTCTCGTCTTCTGTTTTGCCAATCGGAGTTGATTCATCCGGTAGATTTGGCAGCGTCAGCAATATCTCTTCCAGCTTCGCTTTAATGTCTCGCTCGCTGGTTTCAAGCTCACTCACCTGTCCTTTGAGCTGGTTGCCTTCCTCGCGGAGTGCGGCAACTTCAGGCTCTTTGGGGTCAGCGCCTGCCTTGATTTTTTGGCCCACTTCTTTGCCGATAACGTTGCTTCGGGCTTGCAGTTCCGAACGCTGACTTTCTAGATCGCGCTGTTGCTGCGCCAGGTCTAAGATCGGCGACAGGTCATAGCCTGTGCCACGAAGATTGAGTTGCGTTTGAACTGCGTCTGGATTTTCCCGAATTTGCCGAATATCAAGCACAGGTGTGTCCTAATTTGTGTCTTGTGATGGGTTTACCCATTCAGGATACAGCGGTTTCTAGACTTTGGATTTTGGATTTTAGATTTTGGATTTATTAAGCTGTTCGCGATGTCAATGGCGTGGTCGTCCCTCGCCGGAGGCGACTACGGTAATTATGTCCAACAACGGCTAGATCCCCCCTCAATCCCCCTATGCCCTTTGAGCATAGGGGGATTGAGGGGGATTTTTCTAAATTCCAAAATGGCTTACTCGATGCTGAATCCGTCGAAGGTTTTAGATCGAGATGGCGTTGCCGCCGGGGCGTTTTCCATTTTGCGCGCTTTGACCTGATGTTGCTGGAAATGGCTCTGCCAGAGGGCTGGAGCATCAAGGGTTTGCCCTCCGTGAGAGGTGCGACGCTGGCGGACTTTACAGAGTACAGGAGTGTTCACACAGGCTCCAGCGACAATCACTTGACCTTTGGTGAGGGCGGGGAGTTCTTTCAGCAAATCTCGGCCTGCGGCCTCGACGCCATACTTGAGGCTGTCCTGGTCAGCAGGGTTCACAATGCGCATCAAAAACTGGCTCATGCACTGAGACAGCACGTCGGAGTCCAGCTTTCCGGGGCGCTGGGTAATCAATCCCATGCCGAGTCCAAATTTCCGTCCTTCACTCAAAATGGTGCGGATAATCATCTTGCAGCGAGATGGTTCGTGGGCTGGGGCAAAGCGGTGGGCTTCTTCGACCAGGATGAAGACCGGATAGGGCAAATAGTTCTCGTCATCCGGCTCGATCCGCTCTTTTTCTGTGTTCATGCGGGCTTGATTTGCCTGACGCAAAATGGCGGCACAAATAACCTGCTGCTCTTCCTGGCTAATCTCGTTCATTTGCAGGACGGTTACCTGTCCTGGCT
Source organism: Cyanobacteria bacterium P01_E01_bin.6 (assembly GCA_039194035.1). Classification (GTDB taxonomy): domain Bacteria; phylum Cyanobacteriota; class Cyanobacteriia; order CAKZMO01; family CAKZMO01; genus JBCCWF01. Next base: position 2,479 of record JBCCWF010000618.1, read on the forward strand.
CGAATAGATCTTTGGGAGCCAGATGTTCGTATGCATGGAAGTAGGGCGATCGCGCCAGTTTCTCCAGCTTCCACTCCAGTGCAGGAGCCGACGACCCCACCTTTTCATTGCCATCATCATCTTGGGTTCGGTCGGCTTCAAAGACAGCGGCAATGAGGTCGGATACGTTCCAGCGATAGTCGCCCTGGCGGTGACGGTTGAGGAGGGTGAACGCTTTGCTGAGGATGGCCTGTTGGCGATCGCTCATGGTGGGCAGCAGGGTCATCACATCGGCATAGTCGAGGGACGAAAAGCGAATGGTGATGTCGTCAGGGCGCAGAATTTTCACCCGTGGGGCATAGCCATCATCCCCTTCAAATCCTGGATGACCGCGCAATTCTTCTAATGTCGTGTATTCGCCGTGGGGGTCAAAAATGAGCACTGCTGCACGATTGTAGGGAGACAGCAGTTCCTCTATCAGCACTCCAGCTGTATAGGATTTTCCAGATCCTGTCCCGGCCAGGATCGCCATGTGAGTACTGACCAGTTCCTTCACATCGAGGGCAATGGGAACTGCGTCTGGATCTCGCAGCAACAGACAGCCAATGTGAGCAGAGCCAATGTCTTTGGGCTGTCGCTTATTCAGCACATGACCCAACATGGCATCATTCGCCAGATAGACTTTTGCCCCTGGATCGGGGGCACGGCGGGGGTTCGTGAAGCCCAGATTTTTATCGAAATAGCCCACGACTTCTACGGTGACTTCGTAGATGGCAGGTTCTGGGTCATCGAAGCCGATGAGAGCGGCGATCGCCTCTGGGTTGATTTCGGTATCGGCAAAGATGCGATCGGGTAGGTGGTCGATCAGTTTTCGGGCCGAGATTTTGCCTAAGATTTGTCGGCGCTTGCCCGTTTGCGACGCCCGAACGGCGGACTCCACATAGTCGTAGCAGACAAACTCTCCCACCCGCACGAACTGATTATTGGAGGTGATGAAGACATACTCATTACCCGTCTCTCCCGGCCCCTTCACTGTGCCGATGACCTGAGATGTAATCGACGCATCTAGCGCTGTGTTCATGGCGATCGCTTCGTTATGAGTTTAAGAATAGAACCAGTTCAAGAGTTCTATCAAATTCTATACGGACTCTTGCGAATTCTCAGCCCCGATCTACTAAATACAAATAGTAAGGGACTTGCTCGCAAAGGTGATGGGGGGCGCGGCGCGCCCCACATCACCGTACTTA
>JBCCWF010000619.1:0-3685 GCA_039194035.1 Cyanobacteria bacterium P01_E01_bin.6
GGAGCTGTTCGTTCTGCGCGGTTTCGCCTTACGCTAGTAGACAAAACCCTGTAATTTCTGCTGAACCCCAACGAGGATTTATGCAAGAGGACTCCTTGCATTCAGAACAAACTTACTCGTCCAACGCTCTGTCATCCTCTCAACATTTCGTGTCCGAGGGATCGTTTCCCGATCCGGATCCACGATTTGAGCAGGGACTTGAGGGGCGACGACGCAAAGCAGCAGCGACTCTGCTGGGTGTGTGGACTGGCACAATTACCTTACATCTCTTGCCAGGAGGTAGTTGGGCAGTCTTTGGGCTGACTGCTGTCGTCGGGATGCATCTCCTTTTTGTTTTCTTGAGTCGCCCTCAATCTCGACAACTTCATCGACAAGATTCATCGCTCAATGCAGATGGAGAGGGTGCTTTACCATTCGTATCGCTATTAGTCGCGGCTAAAAATGAAGATGCGGTCATCGAGTCTTTAGTGCATGATTTATGTACCCTGAACTATCCAGGCGATCGCTACGAACTTTGGGTCGTCGATGATGCGAGTTCTGACCACACGCCCCAGGTTCTTGATCACCTCGCTCAACATTATCCACATCTTCATGTACTTCATCGCCCCGAAAATGCTGGTGGTGGAAAATCCGGAGCATTGAACGAGGTTCTCACCCAGGCTCAAGGCGATATTTTGGGTGTCTTTGATGCAGATGCTCAGGTTGAACGTGGACTCCTGTCGTCTGTTATTCCTTGTTTCAAAGCAGGTAATGTCGGAGCGATTCAACTGCGCAAGGCAACCATGAACTGGCGCGAAAACTTTTGGACGAAAAACCAAGCTTCTGAGATGTTCTTCGACAGTTTTATGCAGTCTCACCGAATTGCATTGGGTGGCATTGGCGAACTTCGCGGCAACGGTCAATTTGTCCGACGATCTGCTCTTCAACAATGCAATGGATGGAACGAACAAACTATCACAGATGATTTAGATTTGACGTTACGCCTGCATTTGAACAACTGGGATATTCATTTTTTGTCAGACCCTGCTGTCGGCGAAGAGGGCGTTACCACAGGATTAGCCCTTTGGCACCAGCGTAGTCGCTGGGCAGAGGGTGGCTATCAACGATACCTAGATTACTGGCGCTTAATTATCCGGAATAAGCTAGGGTATCGGAAGTCAATTGATCTACTGATTTTCCTGTTATTACAATATATTGTCCCAACCGCTGCACTACCCGACACGTTGATGGCGATCGCCCGTAATCGCCTTCCTATATTGAGTCCACTTACCGGTCTTATTGTTCTCTTCTCATTCTTATTTATGGCCATTGGCACTGGCCAAGTCCGCTTTGCTAAGATGATTGCAGAACGACGGGCTCTGCATCCGAAATCAGCCCTTCAGCAACGTCTTTCGATGATCGACATTGTCAAGACATCATTAGGAATTCTCTGGTCATCCATTCAGGGCACCATCTATATGGTGCATTGGATTCCTATTGTCGCAGCCACGACATTCCGCATCTCAATTCGGCCAAAGCGCTTAAAGTGGGTAAAAACAGCACATCGCGGTAAGTTGACATGAGCGGACAAGACTCTTTAGCTCAATCGTTCATGGTGCTCAGCTTTGCCTCAGCCGGACTGATTGGGCTGGTGAATATTTTTGATGGTGAAGCTAAGGTTTCAGACAATCAAGTGACACGGCGAGCGGTCACCAAATCGCCGATTGTTTTAGTCACTCATGAAGCCCTCGCATCCTCCATTTCTTCTGAGAACACTATCTCTGAAAACAATGGTTCTGAAAACAATAGTATTGTTGCAGCGAATCGCCCCAGTCACCCCACTGAATCAACAGTAGGCGATCGCTCTCCGGTTGGACAAGTCCAAAAACCGATCGCCGAATTGGTTACCTTCTTAGAGTCAAGCTCACAGCGCACTAGCCTTCACGACAAACGTCGTGATGAGGGGTTAAGACCCGATGACGGTTCCACATCCCCCAGAGCAACTGACGACAACACGCTAGTTCGAGCTGCTGTCATGGTTCGCAATGACCCCTTACCAGATAATCCGTCGGTTGCTGAAGCAGAAGTATTAATGCCGTTTATTGTGCAAGAATTTCCTGAGATTGATAATCCGCAACCTGCCGTGGAGTCGCGCGCATCAACTTCACCTTCTTACGAGCAAGAGAGCCTGACAGCCCGTCCAGGACTATCCAATGTTCAACCCACGTTATTTGCACTCTCGCAGCAGGTTCGCACGTCTATTCCTTCAGCTCGAATCATCGTCGATTTGAGCGATCGCAACGTCACCCTGTGGCAAGATGGGGAGTCTCCTCAAACATTTCCAATTGCAGTGGGTCGCGCAGGATGGGAAACTCCCACTGGAGAATTCGAGGTCATTAACAAAAAAGAGAATCCCACATGGCAAAATCCACTAACCGACGAAATCGTACAGACAGGCCCCAATAACCCCCTTGGCACTCATTGGGTAGGGTTTTGGACTGATGGAAGGAATCAGATCGGATTTCATGGCACCAATCAAACTGACCTCCTAGGACAAGCCGTCTCTCACGGTTGTATCCGCATGGCCAATGACCATATTCAAATCTTGTACGAACAGATTGCTCTGGGTACGTCAGTTAGTATTACTGAGTAACTAAGTACCTCGGCACAATTACCAACCAAATTTAAAAACCTGCGCCGCCCGTACAGGGTTTTATGGGTTTTCTCGTTAACTGTGACCACTTACGTAACGCATCATTAAAGGTGCATGCGACTATTTGAAGGCTCTATAACGACCGACCTTAATGCTCCACAATGACGGGAGTTCCTAAAGCCACATGTTCAAATAGCTCACGCACGTGATGGTTATACATGCGAATGCATCCATGAGATGCGGCGCGTCCAACAGACGCTTCGTTGGGGGTTCCATGAAACCCAATGAAATTGTCTCCATCTGTCCAGAAACCAATCCATCGATCTCCCAACGGATTCGATGGCCCAGCAGCAATAACGTCTCCCGTAAACGGGTTCTGCCATTCAGGATCGACGACCATATTCAGCACTTCATAGCGACCGGTTGGGGTTTCCCAACCCTGACGACCTATCGCAATAGGGTATGAGGTTTCAACCGCTGTTCCCCGATAAACAAACACGCGACGCTCACTCAGTCGAATAACAAGATGGAGATTCAGACTAGGCTCCGGCAAAACGGCCGTAGGAAATCCTGGTTCAGGCGTGATTGGAGGAACACGGGGGTCTCGAACTCGAAACGGCAACGCCGGTCGTTGAGGAGACGATGCCGCCGCCGATTGCAAAACCCGCAGCGATGTCTGCTGAGTCAGCTGTAAACCTTGCTCAGTGAATCGTATGCTTTGAGCGGCTAACGGAAGCTGTATCGTTAGCACGCTCAAGCTAGCTGCACTGAAACCAGCCAGCCAGCGCTTGACGCATTGAAAACGGAATCCGAAAAAGCGATCGCGATCAGGAATCATGAGCTTCGCATAACACTAAGGCAAGAAAACAAGTCGAAAAACTGATTCAATAAATAACTAGGTATAAATAAACTCACTTGTTAAAAACCTGGTTAAAAACCTGGGGAGGGGGCCCCCCCGGGGCGGCCCCCGGGTTTTGTTTTTTTTTTTTTTTAAATACAACAAAAATAAAAATACGGAATTATGAAATTTAAAGCAGGACAGGCAAAAAAAAA
>JBCCWF010000620.1:0-3674 GCA_039194035.1 Cyanobacteria bacterium P01_E01_bin.6
AGCAATTGACACAGGCATTGAGTGGGTCACCAAACAACTCATTGCAAAGGCAACTGGATTTGAAAACAAATATTTGCTCTGTCAAGCATCGGCTTGTCAGCGCTTGCGCTCCGAAGGGGTGGCTCAATATGACCGTATCCTTATCCCAATGCTTAGGGATGTCTATGTGCCATTAGCCCTTGACTTCAGCTCGACTTCCCCTGGGTTTAGAAGCAATGCTCCAGATGGAATTGAACAGCTACTCAGAAATGATCTGGATATCTGGAAGCTCCTAGCCAAGAAACGTACAAACCCAAACTTCCGGCAACTGGCCATTCTGGCATGGGGTGGCTATGGCAAAACAACCCTGCTCAAACACATTGCCTATCGCTACGGCATCAAGCAACACCCCGATACGGTGCAAAATCTCATTCCAGTCCTGCTCGTGTTGCGCAACTATCGTGACATCCTTACCCAAGAAAATCCCCCTGACTTACCGACTCTGATTACTCACCATCACATTCCTAGCTTGCCAGAATCAACCGAACTGCAACCACCAGAGGGATGGGCGAAGGCAATGCTCAAGCGGGGCGATGCCATTGTGTTGCTTGACGGGTTTGATGAGGTAGCCAAGGATCAGCGTCCTCACGTTGCAAGGTGGATCAATCGACAGATGCGCAACTATGGCCAGTCAGTTTTCATTCTCACTTCCCGGCCCAAGGCGTATAAGCAACTGGATGCAGCCTATCGCCTGGATATGCCCACGGCGCTTTGGGTGAGAGACTTTGATGAACAACAACGCAAAGAGTTTGTCGAAAAGTGGTATCTCTGCCAAGAACGCTACACCAATATCGAACCCGATACCCCGGATGTTGAAAAGGTGGCTAGTGAGTCAGCACAAGAACTACTCAAGCAAATTGAGGCACGGCAAGAGCTGAAGGATTTAGCTAAAAATCCGCTGTTGCTGAATATGATTGCGACTTTCCATCGACGCAATCCTGGCGCAAAGCTGCCTCGGCGACGGGTGGAACTCTATCGAGATATTTGTCAGTTGCAGCTCAGAGATCGGCCTAGTGCACGCACATTAGACACGCTATTGACTGAGTGTGATGCCCAGATCATTCTGCAACATATTGCGATTGGAATGATGAATAACCGAGAGGAGCGTATCGAAAGCTCAAAACTGCTTCAAGGACTCGCAGGAGTTTTGAAAGATCAAGGAGAAACCATCAGTGCACAGGACTTGTTAGAGCAGATTGAGCAAGTCAGTGAACTGTTAGTGAAGCAAGACGATGAGTATGAATTTGCCCATCTCAGCTTTCAAGAATATCTAGCCTCGGCACATGTTGCCCAACAGAACCAAGAACATCTGCTGTATGAGCATTTTGAGGATGATTGGTGGAAGCCGACAATTTTGCTCTACGCGGCACAAACTCGCCCGACTCGATTGATTCAGGAGATGGTCAATAGAGGAGCCACTGACCTGGCTTATCAATGCTTACAGGAACTGCCAAAAACTAAACGAGTTGATCCTGAGCTGGAAAAACAGATCATTGCACTGAAGCAATCGGTTAATACTTCACGTTATGCCCAGCTAGAGGATTTCCTCAGACATGGACAATGGAAAAAAGCCGATCAGGAAACTTATCAGTTGATGATCACCACAGTGGGCAAAGAAGAAGGTCAGTATTTTAGTTCAAACGAATTGTTGAATTTTCCCTGCGAGGAACTATTAGCCATTGATGAATTATGGGTGAAATACAGTAATGGCCAGTTCGGCTTTAGTGTACAAAAAGAAATCTATCTGGAATGCGGTGGTATCCCAGATGGCCAGTATGATAAAGAAGCATGGGACAAGTTTTGCCATACCAATGAGTGGAAGAAGAATGGAAAATACGTGAACGTAAAATTCGACACGTCATCTGCCCGAGGACACCTACCAGGTAGCGGGGGAATGAGGGTATCTCTTGAGGGTATCTCTTCTATCTCTTCTCTCGCATCCAGACTGGAAGTTGAACGCATAACGCATTCAGACGATCCCGGCGATATCTCTTCTATCTCTTCTCTCGCATCCAGACTTGTGAAGTGTAACGCATAACGCATTCAGACGATCCAAACGATTTATTTCAACCCTTCAACTCTACGAAGAATCAGCACCCTGGAGATCCGATACCTGGCACTGGGGTTGTTTAGGTATCTGAGCAATTGCGTATTCTGGATTGTAGCTATTTGCCCTTAAAAACGTTTCAGTAATAGCATGGGCTTCTTCCATTTGAGCCTCCCATTGCTCCCAAAGTTTCAGTTGTCCTGGACTCACCTTTTTAGCCTTTTTCTTAATCTTGAGTCCTGCTAATAGTTTGCTTCCCCAGTGGCTTCTTTTCTCTGGCTTGGGCTGTGGCCTGTATTTTTTGCAAAACTTACGATAGGCAGCGGCACAAATTTCCAAGGTTTTACCCAACATCAAGAAGGTTGGATGCCACTGAGTGATCCCATCATTCGTTAAGCGGTCATAGGTTCCATAATTACTGAAGTCATAGAACCATCCCTGTTGCATACTCGCTGCTTTCGGATTCCCGTGGATATAGCGCAGTGTGTTTAATGCTCGGTGCTTGTCACTGATTGGAAATCCCGTGCTGTGATAGCGTTGCTCCCAAAAGTGACCCGTGCGGTTTAGCATTCGGTTAAAGCACATCGCTGTGTACCAGTTAAGCCAGTGCATAATTTTGGGAAGGTCATCTGGCTCTATCGGTTCCAGCAAATAATGCACATGGTTGCTCATGATGCAGAGGCCATAGAGCTTGAAGCCAAATTTCTGCCGACATCGCTTGATGGCAACTAGCAAGAGTTCTCGGCATTCAAACCGTGTCAGGCGAAATTCACGGTTATTGCACCGAGTGGTGATGTGGTAGCAGTATTGTGATTTCAGTTCACGAGGTTTGCGAGCCATTGCGTTCTAACTAATCACAGCGGCTTCGGACGATCAAACGCATAGCCCTGCCCGCAATCAATCTCTAACTCAATAGCATATCAATCAGGTCGCTCATCTGCGGCTCGATGCCTTCCAGAATGGCGATCGCCCGTCGAGAGGGCATCAAGTATCTCCAGGGCTATTATTTTGGAATGCCCAGGCCATTAAAGAAGTTTAGGTTTTAATTAATTCGATGGCCGTGCCACTTGCGGTAATGGAGTCCAGGCGATTACAGATGAGCTTGGCGCGATCGCCCATTCAAACTTATCGACAGTGGCGCGCCTGAACACTTTCCAGTGATACATGTGGCTTTCGTCGCGTTCAATCCTTGCGACATAATAGTCGGGTTCTATGCGCCAGCACGAACCGCTTTGGGTATATCCAAATTTACAAAGGATGAGGTAGCGGCCTTCGACTGCTGGGAGTTCGTTTTCTACCCAACACGGCATAGTGCGGATGGGCAATGGGTATATGCTGTGATAGCGTCCTGCGCCCTGCCCATCTCTTAGCCACTCTTTGCCCGTCCATACGTCTATTCTGCCGTGATTGCGCCGCTCTCTTACTTGAAGTCCTTGAGAGGTATGGATTGTACATTTTTTATCGAGCACACATAGCAATGGCTGATTCTGAGGGATGAAAGCATGCGGATCTCCATCTGAGTCATAGGCTGGTTGAGGTGTCCAGAAAATGTTTGATTGCTTCAACAGGAATCCTCAAAATGACACTA
>JBCCWF010000621.1:0-3664 GCA_039194035.1 Cyanobacteria bacterium P01_E01_bin.6
CTCTATTGGTACTTTATTTGCAGATCCCATAGTTCATTGAATCAGGAGGATGTTTCAGCATTCTCCTTTTTATTTAGACTGCCACCACCTCAGAAAAATCACATTTATCATCAGTGTTTAGGATCTTCTCCCCCAACCAGCAGTGGCATTAAACTAATTGTGAAAATTGTTGCACGATTTGATGTTTGAGGAATTAGGCTAGAGAGTCGATTTTTCCAGAATCAAGTCGTGCAGTGCAATGTATGTCTCGAAATGCTACGAGTGGCTCAATACCCGGGCGTAATTAAAGCCAAAATCCCGAATCCTGTAACGCCTGATCAGCAGGCGTTACAGGATTCGGGAGAATGCGTTTAATGATGTGTAGCTCCTTAGCAACAGCTAGATCAGAAAAACCTTAAAGTGTGGAAATTGCGATCGCCCCTCCGCAAGAACCGAACCTAGTAAGCCAAGGTATCCTGATAATCTTTGAAAGGGATTGTTCATAATAGTAGATAGAGCAACTATGTCGATTGGTATCAGTCGACATAGTGGTGTCATTCATATTCTGATCCAATCGACCCGTAACTCACCTCGGAGACTGAGTATATGTCCGCGACTGACTTTAAAGACTATTATGCTGTCCTTCAAGTCAATAAGGCTGCGAGTGCCGATGAAATTAAGCGGGCCTATAGGAAGCTAGCGCGCAAGTTGCACCCTGACATGAATCCCGGTGATGCAGTTGCCGAAGCTCGGTTCAAAGAAGTCAATGAAGCATACGAAGTCCTTTCGGATGCAGAGAAGCGCCGGAAATATGATCAGTTTGGGAAATATTGGAAGCAAGCTGGTGGTGCGACGTCTAGTTGGCCTGGAAATTCTGGTGGAGCAGATTTTGGCCAATATGATAGTTTTGACGAATTCATTAATGAACTTTTGGGTCGCTTTGGTGGAAACACTCCTGGAGGATTTGGGAACGTACCTGGATATCGAGCCAATCGTAGAGGGCGATCGCCAGGGGCAGGGCCTGAATTTGAAGACTTTGCCGGATTTGGCACACCTCCACCATCTGCTGGTCAAGACATTGAATCTCCGATTAAACTTTCCTACTCAGAAGCCTTTCACGGTGTTCAGCAGCGTCTGAGCTTAGGCAGCGAAATAATAGACGTTCGCATTCCCCCTGGAGCGAAACCAGGAAGCCGTATTCGTCTACGTGGAAAGGGACAAATGAATCCCTATAATCGCCAGCGAGGAGATCTCTACTTAATTGTTGAGCTAGTCAATCATCCGGTGTTCACCTTCGATAGCGACACCCTATTTTGTGAGATTCCTGTTGCGCCAGATGAAGCAGTCTTAGGCGGTTCTATTGATGTACCAACCCCTGATGGCAGCGTGTCTATGAATATTCCAGCAGGAATTCGGTCAGGTCAAACGCTGCGGCTGCGAGGAAAAGGATGGCCAAATCCAAAAGGAGGCCGTGGCGATCAGCTCGTTCGGATTGTGATTACACCTCCGAAGACCCTCAGCAAACTTGAGCGTGACTATTATGAAAAATTGAGTGCTCAGCGTAGCTATAATCCACGTCAACATCTCCAAAATACAAGATTATAATCATTCCGCCATGTGCTAACCCTTTGTGCGATCGCCATCGACTGCGATGAATACAGCCCTTCCTTCAGACAAACTGGCGCTTTATCGAGAAATCGATGAGAGTCTCTATTATGAACGGGATCCAATCGGAATTTCAGCTAGTGATTGCCCGAGGGATGAGTATTAATCTTACCTATTAGCCGTATTTCAGTCGGCATTAGACAACAAAGACCCGCAACCGATGGCTGACTATCTCACTGAGATTACGACGATACAGATGGGACTGGACGATTCTCCAAAACACAATTTGAATGTGACGAAGAAGATTCTTGCAATCAAAGAAAAATACGTCACGTAGTGCAAGGTGCTGACATAGCTGGAGGATAGAGCGCATGAGCGTTATCCGTGCTTTTCTTGACTCAAGGAATGCTTAGAATAAATGCTTCTGGTAGCAAGCATGATGTATTGGCTCCGAACATATCTAAATGCAAATCATTTGCGACCACGATGGCTGACGACTTCCTTACTCTGGCTATCGTTATCAGCCTGTGGGGCATCTCCTTTGAGTCGTCCCACTGTTGAAGGGCCGCTTTCCTTGGGAGAAGAATTGCGAATTGGCGTCATCGTCTCAGAGAGCAATTGGCGAAATCTCCATCGGTCTACTCAGTTAATGGATTCGAGCTATCTTTTGCGCGATCGCGTTAACGCGTGTGGCGGCATTAACCAGACTCCGATGTCAATTGTGATTATGGAAGTGGATGACGCCGAACACACTGAAATGAAAGCCATGCAGACCCTAATTGAAGAACACCGTGTTCATGGTGTCATCGCTCAGTTTGCAAGTCAGAACCCTAGCCAAGCCCTTGCACTCGCAAGCAAAACAGATACTCCTGTGCTGATTACTAGTTTGAAGTCATGGCACACGCTCATTCCAGTTGATAGGGCAGCCCGGAGTTGGAACTACACAACACCCTCTAATCAACAACGGATGAAGGCCTTTGCTCAATTGATAATCAATCGCGGGTACTCTCAAATTGCTCTCATTACTGCCAATGCCGATGAGACCACTGATTGGTACGATCTCTTTGTCCAGCAGTATGACTCTCTGGGAGGCCATATTGTCAATCTTGAGCAACCCATTGCGTGGAAGGCATCATCCCGGAGCGCAGATCTCGATGATGACCAAGAATTGACAACTGACGATGATATTAATCAACAAATTATCCAACTTAAAACAATTCTGGCTCAAGATTTTATTCATCAAGAAAGTCAGACGCAGCCTGATCAGCCCCAGGAAAACTCGGGTCAAGAAGGCTCCGCTCAAGAGACCTCAGACGCAGCAAATAACGTGGCGATCGCCACGATTCTTGACCAGAAAACAGGAGCTGATTTTTTGGAAACTATTCTGGCGCTAGGCTGGCAATCTGAAGATGTTCCCATGGTTTGGTACGACCAGGGTGGATTGGAATCATTTTTGACGACACTAAATGCTGAAGATGCCAATGATTCACAATCACTAGATGCCATGGCAGGTATCTTTGGAATCACTCCAATCTCGAATGGAGAAGGATTTCAAGAATTTTTTGATACGTGGACCAAACAACTCGACAACACTCCGTCAGGATATGCTGCTCATACTTGGGATGCTGCAACGCTCTTTGCTCTGGCAGCTCAGGCATCTGGACAAAATAGTCGGACAGGCATCATGTCCGCGTTATCTACTGTTGCAAACTCTCCAGGAATAGCGGTGACAGATGTTTGTCAAGGATTAGAGCATCTCCGACAACAGGAAATCATCAACTTCCAGGGAGCCAGTAGTTCGGTCGACATCAATCGCTTTGGCGAAGTGCCTGGAATGTTCAATATCTGGCAGCTCAATAAAGATGGAACTGCTGTTACGGTTGATACGCTAAGCATCGACACTGAATCTATAGATAGTGAGCCTGTAAGTAGATAGGCATCAACAATACACGACTTGGCAAAGTTCTCGAAGTTTTTTTGTTTTAAGAAGAAAAAAGAGACTTAGGCAGGCATCATGACCTCCACAACTTGTTCAACAGATTGCCCTTGGGCAAAGAGCGAGTGACACAACTGCACCAGA
>JBCCWF010000622.1:0-3603 GCA_039194035.1 Cyanobacteria bacterium P01_E01_bin.6
CGGCTTGAATCGTAGGGGGTATGCCAACAAATGGAAGCATGGTTGTCCGGCTATATGACTCTGCTGTGAGAATCATCCCGCATTTCAATCGTCTGTGACTATCCCGTTTACCCGATTCCCCGAACTTTGCCAAGTCGTGATATCAATTGGTTCAGAACTTTGATGAGATTCCCTCTGTTCTGCCCTCGATTCTTCGCTCTGTCCTGCCCTCTGTTGTGAAAGATGGGGAAGGGCACCAAGGCTTTCAAGCAGTTGTTTCTCATCAAGAATCATTTGTGCTCCCTCATGAATCAGGTGAAGGCATCCCATCGCATTGTCATTGTCGAGAGAACCTGGTAGAGCATAAATATCGCGATTGTAATCGGTCGCGAGCCGAGCCGTAATGAGTGCTCCAGATCTCTCCGGGGCTTCGAGGACTAAGATGGCACGGCAGAGTCCAGCAATAATCCGGTTGCGCCGAGGAAAATGCGTTCGGTCGGGTTTTGTGCCCATTGGATATTCACTGAGAATGAGTCCGGTCTGCACGATGTCTTTGGCAATGGTGCGATTTGTCCAGGGATAAACGATATTGACGCCCGTACCGACAACAGCAACAGTACGCCCTCCAGCCTTGAGGCAACTTTTGTGCGCTTCAGCGTCGATTCCATCTGCTAACCCAGAGACAACAGTGATGCCGGCTTGGGCAAGGGCATGGCTGATTCGCCTGGTCCATCGTTTGCCATAGTCTGATGGACTCCGAGTGCCAACAATGGCGATCGCCGGAATCAGTCCCCGATTTTCATCAGGATTGACCTGTCCTCGGTAATACAACACAGGAGGTGGGTCTGGAATTTCCAGGAGGAGTCGAGGATACTCAGCATCAGCGGGTGTCCAAAAGTGAGGATTTTCCTGACTGTGTTTCTCCAGTAATTCATCAGGATTCATGGGCGATCGCCCGTTCAAAATTGCATAGGCGATCTGCTCTCCAATGCCATCGACAGCCATCAACTCATCAGCCGATGCTTCCCATGCCGGTTTCAGTGATCCAAAATGGTTACTCAATCGGAAAATCAACGTTGGCCCCATCCCTTGAAGCTGTGACCACGCGATCCAATAGGCTCGTTCTTGCACCAATTTCACACCCACCCTGCCTCTGTCAACGTGCTGATGAGCTATTGTGCCCGTTCAGGCTCAGCGTGACATAGTCGCTCGACGGGTTTAGGGTTGAGCATGTTGATCAATGTGCAGAGGATTGAGGCAATGTGCGTCCACTGAGATCTCGGGCAAAACTTTGGTAAGCAAGGCGATCGCCAAATTCAATCAGCCGCACACTAATTTCAACGGCAATCAGGTCACCACTTTTTCGCCGAAGTAAATGCGAAAAAATAGCACTTCCTGTTTTTTCGAGCTGCGGGATAATCTCTGATTGAAAATAGGCCGCTGATTCAGGAGATTCAATGTCTTCAATCTGCATTTGACACAACTCTTTTCGGGTATACCGCAATCTTCGCGAAGCTTTGAAGTTCGCATCAATGATTTGATGGTTTTCAGCATCCACAATGAAGATCATGTCATTGGCTAATTCAAACAACTTGCGATATCGCGCTAGAGACTCTTGCAACGCCAACTCAGATTGTTTGCGCTGGGTAATGTCGAGCGCAATTCCAACAACGCCAATCACAAGCCCCTTCTCTTCCTGAATCGGGCTCAGAGTATATTCATAGTGACGAGTCGCATGATTAGAGATGACCTTTATTTCAGTGGAACTCAATTTGCCAAAAGAAAGAGCCATTTCAAACTGAGCCACATTAAAATCTAAAAATTCTGAAGGTAGAGCCGCGTCATGATATAGCTTACCGAGAAGTTGACCCCGTTCAATGCCCCAGACCCCAACCCCAAAGGGACTGAGATAAGTAAAGTGCCCCATGCGATCGCAGATGAAAACCAGTTCTGGAATAGCCGCAAACACACGGTCAAAAGCCTGCATCTGATATTGCATTTGTTCAGCTAGCAGTTTAGGGTCACGGGCAGACGCTTCATCAAGCAGTGTAAATTTTGAAAAGGATTGAAGAGACTTGTCTTGACCAATCGTCAACTCATGATCAGATTGAGAGACCGTACTTGGAACAGTCGTTTCATGAGGCATGATGGCATCAGTCTCAGGCACAGGTTGAGACAACTGACGAATGTCTTGAAGAGGCTGAACAGACTCACTTAAAATATCAATTGTTTGATTAACGCGCTCTTGCAATTGAGCACGAGCTGTACTGCTTACCTGTCCTAATGAATCGATTTGACATTTGAGCGCATCAATCTGTTGCTGAATAGATGTAGCCGTTACAGAATCTGATGCTAGCTCGGGTAAATCATAGGCTTTACAGAGAGCCGCTAGAATCAAATCTGTTTTGGTTTTACCTGTTATTCTGGCATGTTCTTCGATGGCGAGGATGAGTTCTTCGGGAAGTCGAAATGAAACTGTTTTATTCGCCATCAACAGGTAGCCTATGAAATGTCAGTTTTAACCTTATGAATTGTAGATTTGTTTTCCTGGATTTATCGACTTAACGAAAACTCAGTATATGTAAGACTTAAGTTAGATATAAGAATATACGGCTTATGTGAGTTGATCGCTGGAATGACGTAGATACGTCGAAATCACTTAAGTTCCTGATTTGGAGGCTAATCAAAACCCTTGATATACAAGAACTTTAAATAACTCACATAATGCGTAATATATAAGTAGGGCGGACTTGAATCAATCAACCATGTTCCTTTTTGTAAATTGAGCGACCTTCTTGCCATACATAGAACTTAACTCTGTTTATATCTCGAAATATCCATGATTCTTTCTGTCCTTTCTTATTTAGTCAAGCAACAAAAGAGACTATGGGCGCTAGATAAACCGTCGATAGATTTTTCTACGATAGAAAGTTCAAGGAAACAAAGTCATGTAAGTTTTCCTGAAGTTCCTAGGCGTGGGTATTTTAGTTAGTTGAAGATTAGGATTTCTAGCCCTTATGGAGCTGTAATTAAACAACTTCACTTGATAAGGAGGCCCTTCTGTAGGAGTGCACAGCTGTGCGTTCCTACTCGAATTATTGAGCTGAACCTCTCCTAAAAACCATCAAACCCAACACTTATAAGTACCTGGACGTAATTAGAACCAGAACTCCAAATCCTGTGCCGACCAATGCGCGGGCGGCACAGGATTTGGGAGACTACGTTTAATTATGGCTAGTTACTTACCAATACGCGTTGATCGCTGACTTATATTCTCTACTTCTCTAATAATACTTAGTATTATGCTCCTTGACGCAATCGCTTACGTGGAATTGGCAAAATTACAGCGATCTTTATGATTAAGCCATTTTGTATGAAAATACTTCTCTATTGAAAATATTTCTTTATTGAAAGTACTTCTCTATCTAGCGTCTCTAGGACAATGAAACAACTGCCTTTACTGTCTTTAGACAAACATAAAGTTGCTCATAGGGTGACAACCTAACTACATTTCTTGTCTCATCAGGGATAGAGCATCAAAACCTCGTTGAAAATAGAGGCGTTTATGGGGCTTGAGCGCCAGCAACGGCAGGACAAAATCCGCCCATAATCTCATCGAAAATA
>JBCCWF010000623.1:0-3600 GCA_039194035.1 Cyanobacteria bacterium P01_E01_bin.6
ATCTATCGCTGGGTGCAACGCTATGCTCCGGAAATGGATGAAAGATGCCGCTCTCGTTGGCAAGCAACAAACGATTCCTGGAGGGTGGATGAAACGTACACCTGCGCAAGTATGTGGCGAAAATTGACCCTTAGTCTTGTTCCTGGAAATTAAAGGGGCTGTGCCAATCCTGAATATCACTTTGACAGTCTCTGGATAGACTTCCACGCGCTTGACCAATGTTCGGATCACCACGCGCTTATCCATCCAACTTAACGTCTCCAGTTCCTCGGCGACGTTGGCGGCAAATTCTTCCACCCGGCTAATGACTAATTTCAGTTCATTAGCAAGAGCCTCCTCATCTTGGAGGATTTTGAGCTGAGCTTCTAAGACTTTGAGACGCTCTCTCATCCCCCGCAATCTAGGCTCAAATTCGCTTTTTTCAATCAGCTCTTCAGCATATGCATCAATAATCCGTTCAATACCTTTGTGTAATTTCTTCATCTGCGATTCCACCAGCTTTTTGGGTCGCTGCTCTTGCCTTGTATTTGATGAATGTAAGCGCCGCTGATACTCCTGTTGAAGATGCTGAGGCTCTTTAAGCAAACGACAGACTTCTAACCAGACGGATTCTTCCAAGGCTTCGGCTCTCACAGAGAGGTTGCAACATTGAGGCCGATGCTCAATGGCTTGCCTTTTGGAGTTGCATTGGTAGTAGCGATAGACGCGTCTACTCCAAGTTTTGACTGAGTGGTGATAGGCATACTTGCAAACTCCACAAACAACGAGCCCGTGTAAGAGAAAGCTAGGACCTTTTTTGCGTTGGCGATATCGGCGACGATTTTGCTCTAATTTCTCCTGTGCTGCATCAAAGAGGGCCTCGTCAATAATTGGGGTGACCGGCACGACAATCCAGTCCTCTGGAGGAGTCCGAAAAACCGAATAGTCTTTTGGGTGGGCTGATGCATTGCGAGGAGGCCTAGGGCGCTCAACCTTGGGACCATTCCGCCATTTGCCGAAACTAGCACAGCCCTTGTAGTGCGGGTTGCGTAGCATCCTCGATAGAGTCGTCAACGTCCATTGGCTCTTACCAGTCGGAGAGGGAATTGACAGCTGTTTGAGACGTCTACTGATCTCGCTCAAGCTCAGATGGTCGTGAACATACCAATGGAAGATCTGCTGTACATGACTGGCGGTTGTCAAGTTGACTTCCATGCGAACCTGACCACCATTCAAGTGTTTCGAAATGAAGGTGTATCCATAAGGAGCTTTTGAGAAGGCATTGAGAGAACCCATCTGAGCTGCATGTCGTTTGCCTCTACGGCTACGTTCGAGAATCTTGGCCCGTTCGTACTCAGCGACCATGCCTTGAACTTGTAAAAGGAGCTCGTCTTCCGGCGATTGGCCGAGAGGATGGTTGAGAAAAATCACCTCTACTCCCGCACGGGAAAACTCGTCCACTAAGACGACCTGGTAGGCATACTTGCGAGCAAGTCTATCTGGAGAATGTACGTACAAGCGTTCAACTTCTCCACGAGCAATGGCATCTCGTAAGCCTTCTAATGCTGGTCGCAGCAAGGTGCTGCCACTGTAGCCTTCATCAACAAATTGAAGAGACTCTGGGCAAGCGTGTCCATCTGTCTTGAGTTGAGTTTGTAAGGCTGCCAGTTGACTGGCGATGGTATGAGCAGTGACCTGTTGCTCGCAAGACACCCGAGCATAGAGTGCTACCTGAGTGTTGTTCATGACTGGACCTTCTTGCTGGTGACATGCTCCTCAGCTCAGATCTTGCACCTGGCCTGTCAAGGGCATAGAAGTGAGGACGCCTGCGATAGCTCAGTGGAATGTCAGACTTACTTGCCCCCGCCCAAGCGTTGCTAATCAGTGTGCTGGCAGTGATGCCAAGTCACTATCAGCGAGATAGCCTACAAGCCTTACTGGGACTGTTTCTAGAGGCGAAAGGAACTCCGTATCCCGAACACAGTCATCTCAAATCGTCATCAGCCCTGAGTCGGTTTCTCAATCGTTACTCCTGGCCAACCCGACGAGTCGTTCGGTTGGTACGCCGACGAGTAGTGAACCATTTACTGGCCCAGCGCCCAAAAGGCAGACGACCCCACCTGCAAGTGATTGTGGATTTGACCTGCCTACCCAAGCGAGGCAAGTTCAAGCAGTTGGGGAGTCTAATTCGAGTCTTCAATCGCAAGCGAGGGTTGCATCTGGTGGTGCTCTACCTGGTGGTCGGTTCCTGGCGATTGCCCTGGAGTTGGCGCATCTATCGAGGCAAAGGAGAGCTAACTCAGGTGCAACTAGCTCTGGGCATGATTCGGGCATTGCCTCGTCGGCTACGCCAGCATTACCAGCTCATCATCCTGGCCGATAGCGCCTTCGGCAGTGGTGAGTTTCTGCATCAGATTCGTCGCTTGAAGTGTCATGCAGTGGTCGGCACAACCAAGCGGCGAACGCTTGCTGATGGACGTCGCATTACCCAGCTTCGTCATCCTGGACAGCAGCATTATTTAAATGGCATGAGAGTGCCAGTGTATATCGGTTGGTATTGGCTCAAGCGGGATGACGGCACTCGGGTCAAACGCTTTGTGCTCTCCACTCGGCGACTCAAACGAGGGGCTATCTATTTCTGGGGACGACGACGCTGGCAGATTGAGGGCTGGTTCAAAACCGCCAAGCATCGCTTCGGTCTTCATCGCTTTGGTCAATCCACACTTCAAGGCATTTATCGCTATCTGTTGGTTTGCATGATTGCGTTTGTCTTGGCCCACTGGGCCTACCTATTGGCTGGTTCACCAATGGCCTTGGATTGGGGGCAAGTCGCTCGAGATGCTCTGGAAATTTTCCTGCCTTTGGTAGCACTCGCACTACTTTTACTTGAGCTTGAACGTCTTCGGCCTCTTGCACGCAAACACGGTATTTCACTCCAAATCTCTCGCTGCAAGATCTGAGAAGAGTCAATTTGTTGGCAGCCATATAAGGCAAGAACGGATTTCAAAGGGAGAAGTCCTAGCGACCTTCACAGTAAAGGTAGTGGTGATTTAAACACGTAGATGCTGTAGTGCTAGAAACAGATAAGTGCTTCAGCGTAGTTCCAGATCGGCAAGATTCATCTGCATTGAGAGATTTGCAAGGGCTTAGAGAGCAGGGTTCGTAAGTCTTGGCTCCGTAGAGTGGGCAATTGCCGATGTCTCAGCTTGATTCCGACCAGTTAGCTTTTCCATATCAATTCAAAAAGAGGGAGGACATTGAAAAACTTTCCTGCTGATAAGCGAAATCATGCGACTACGATAGGCTTACAGCCCGTTTGTTCTAAGACTGTACTTTGATGATTTTCACTAATCTCCCAGATCGCCAAAATATTCTCGAAATCCTATAACTTTTCCATCTTTAATTTCGAAGGCTATTGCATTATGCCCTTTGTACTGTTGCCCTGCATACAGACCTTCAGAATCAAACTCAAACATCACAGATTTACCGTCGCTAAGAACGTATTCAGGCGGATGTAATGTTAACCGATCGCCTCCAACAGCATGATCGCGACACTTTGCAATCATTTCTGCTCTGCCAGCAACACCGCTAAACTGTCCACGGTGCGATCCGGTCGGAAAC